>JAUXIB010000163.1 GCA_030621225.1 candidate division FCPU426 bacterium | reverse complement strand
CATTCGTCCGTCACACCGTAATCAAAGCGCATAAACAGCCCGCCGTCCGCCACGGCAAAGCTGTCAAGGAAACTATAGCCGTCCACGGCATTGATGTGCTTCAGCGTCGGGCTGTTGACCGGGTAGAAGCTTACGCCGCCGTTCGCGGAGCGGAGGACGATACCACTGGAGCCCACTACCCAGAAGTTGAAACCGTCGCCATAGACGCCGTTCATCGTGCCCTTTACGTTATAAAGTGTCCCCAGGCATTCATAGGTAAAGGTGGGCGTCGGCGACACGGTGGAAGTAGGCGTAACGCTCGCGCTGACCGTGGCCGTCGGCGTCGCGGTAAAGCTGGCGGTTATCGAACCGGTGGCGGTGTCCGTAGCCGTGCCGGTATGCGTAGGCGTGAGGCTTGCGGTAACGGTCGGAGTGCTGGTCGGCGTATCGGTCGGCGTATCCGTGCGCGTCCAGGTACTTGTATCGCTGGGGGTAGCGGTCGGCGTCCGGGTAGAAGTGTCCGTGGGGGTATCTGTAGGAGTGCCGGTCGGCGTGTGCGTGGCGGTATCAGAAGGCGTACTGGTGGGCGTATCGGTCGGCGTTGGAGTGGGCGTATCCGTCGGCGTCGCGGTCCGCGTCCAGGTCCGCGTATCGGTCGGCGTCCAGGTCGCCGTGGCCGTCATAGTATGCGTGGGCGTCCAGCTTGCCGTCGGCGTGGGCGTCCGGCTGGGAGTGGCAGTGGCCGTGAAGGTCGGCGTATAAGTCCCCGTGTCGGTCGGCGTATGTGTTGAAGTCGGCGTCCAGGTAGGCGTATACGTCGGGGTGTACGTCGGCGTGACCGTCCGGGTGCCGGTTGGCGTAAAAGTAAATGTATCTGTCGGTGTGTCCGTTACCGTCCAAGTGGACGTGACCGTCAGCGTGCTTGTGCCCGTCCAGGTGGGCGTGCTGGTGAGCGTCAAGGTCGTAGTGAAGCTAGTTGTGTCGGTCGGCGTAGACGTGAGCGTAGCCGTCTCTGTATCAGTCCCGGTTCCGGTTCTGGTCAGCGTAGCGCTCGGTGTAACAGTGCGTGTGTCCGTCGATGTAGACGTAGGCGTACTACTGGCGGTATGTGACGCGGAGGCGGTAAAACTCATCGTCGGGCTTCTGGTAGAGGTAAGCGTAGGCAACGGCGTCAACGTATTCGTACTGGTCTTGCTGATAAATCGAGTAGCGGTCTTGGTTATGGTCAGCGTCGGCACCGGCGTCAACGTATTCGTACTGGTCTTACTGATAAAGGGAGTAGAAGTCATCGTACTCGTCAACGTCGGGAGTGGCGTTTTTGTATCCGAAGGGGTCCATGTCGGAGACGACGTATTAGTAGGAGACCAAGTGTTGGTAGGAGACCAAGTATTCGTCGGTGTATGAGTGGAAGTGGGTGTTGCTGTGGATGTATGAGTGCGGGTGGCGGTCGGTGTAGACGTAGGTGTTGCTGTAGATGTATGAGTACGGGTGGCAATCGGTGTTGCTGTATTGGTCGCCGTCTTGGTTGTACTGGCAGTAGCCGTTGGTGTAGCGGTCGGCGTAGCTGTTTTAGTGATACTAGGTGTCTGAGTAAAGGTACACTCGAAATAGTCAATACAAAGATTATAGGTTATCCCTGCGGGAGAGCCCGCTTCGCTGTTGTGAACACGAATAGCTAAAACATTAGTCCCATGTCCTATTAACATAGAAAGAGGATCATTATGCGGGGGACTAGGATTTATCCACTGTGTCTCATATGTATAATCCCATCCTCTGTGAGGATCATATATTTGCACCCCGTTTATCCATATATCATAAGAATTATCGCCTGATATCATTAACTCAACATTATTCACAATAACGCATTCAGGTAACTCGAATTCATTCCTTATGTAGAAATTAATATCATCTGGGAAACGGAAAGCTGCCTCAGGGGCCTTCCAAGGAAGATAGTCGTCACAGACTCCCACTCTCGGAGGATCCACAATCGGTATGCCTCCAGAATCCGGTCTACACCAATTACCTTCATCTACTCTATGCGTATCCGGC
The DNA here is from genome assembly GCA_030621225.1 of candidate division FCPU426 bacterium. Taxonomy (GTDB): domain Bacteria; phylum Oederibacteriota; class JAUXIB01; order JAUXIB01; family JAUXIB01; genus JAUXIB01. The sequence continues at coordinate 3,768 of JAUXIB010000163.1, read as the reverse complement.
CACTGACCGCCTGTTTCCACATATCCAAGTTCATACCAACTATTGCCGGAAGCATCATCAGGTGGCGGCACAGCGGGGTCAGAAATATCATCATAATATGCCCTGTTGTCTCCGCCAGGATTACTCACAATACAATGTGCGTCAGGAGGCATAGTAGGCATAGGACTTGCAGAAGCGGTGGCCGTAGCAGTAGCAGTCGGAGTAGTTGAAGAAGTGGCCGTCAGCGTATTAGTGAGGGTAAAAGTGAAAGAATAAAGCTGAGTATAATAAGGACTATGTGTCTTAGTGTCTGTTGGTGTATGGGTGGGGGTAGCTGTTTTGGTTATAGTCGGCGTAGCAGTAGTAGTCTGTGTCTTGGTAGGTAATTGATATTCAACCTCCACACTGGCGCTTACCTGACAGCAACACTGGTCCTCCAAAGTAACGGTGATAGTATGCGACCCTGGAGTGAGCGATGACACCGTAAAAGACCCATTTACAAACGTGTTCCCCCATTCTCCCAACGGGAACACACCGCCCGGTGGTATTGAAATCGGCGACCCTCCATCGATCTGATACCATCCGGCAGTTATGCGATTAGCGGGACATTTCGAAATCTTCCCCGGCGTCCCGTCAGAACCGGTAAAAGTAAACGTGGGAGTGTCATCCGAAGAGGGAGACCCGGTAGTCAAAGTAACAGCAAAAACACTGTTGCATCCTAGCCTGTCAAAAGGATTGTTAGCCGGACAAGTGTCCACCGGATCAAAAATACCGTTATTATTTTCGTCGCCCCAACCGACCATGATTTCCACTTCCGGAGAAGCAAATGAAGTAATCATGCCACGCATTATAGAGTCCACGGCTCCCGGGTTCTGAAACTCACAATTATTGTTTTTCTGACCAAAAAATCCACTAGACTCATTGTTCGGGTCACAATAGGGAGAGCAAGGGGCCAGGCAAAGCGGATTAAACTGACAGACATGGGCAGGATCCCAAATCGGGGGACTACATCCAACATAATATTCGTCCAGAGCATGAAAAATATGTCCTGTTTCATGAGCTACAACCGAATCCAGGTTTATGGTCCCCCAGCCGTCAGAGTCGTAGGTGATAACCATAAAAGGCCCACCTACCGCTGCAAAAGCAAAAGAATCGTCAGTAAAATCCCCTCCCTCGTCGTTTGCTGAATCAACTACATAAATAACAAACGCCCAGTCGTCCCATATTTCGTCTCTGGGTGTCGTTTCTATAACCGTACTAAGTGCTTCAATGGCTAGATAACCTCCAGTATCGACGTAAGACCCCGCATCACCAGCAGGCCATTCATTCCACCCCCTTTTATAAATCATCGCCTCATCAATCCATAGATTGAATTCATAGGAACTATGATTACTCCCTGTCATTTGGATGGGCTCATAACTGACAGGGACTGTTTCGGGACTGCCATACACAAAATTCAAATTTTGGCAAGTAGCACAATCCGTTAACATATTATTTTCCGGGTCCGCCAAGTAATCATAAAAGCGTTTCTCCCACCAGTCCAGACCGTCTTGTATCTCCGCAAAAACTTCAATCTGTCGAGCAACTGACCAATTCTCAGCGGGGCCATCGCTTTCCACAAAGATAACCTTAACCCAAACCTGCCCAATCATGTAAGGGCTTTGCTCCCATCGATCATACTGCGTGTCAAAATAAGCGGCCACTGCGGTGTTGGCAGACGTAAAATTTCGACCAGCCTGAGCCGGCAGGATAGGACGGGGTATTGTATCCGGTCCAATAGGAGGGGGTTGAAACGTAGGATCCTTGGGCGGCGTTTCAAGTATTATGTTCCAAACCGTACCGGCTAGAACAGCGTGCTCACCCAGCGGTTCCAAACGCTTCAAATCAACTTTGCCGAACTTGATATCCTCGACACCTTGTTTGCCTTTAAGTTGTTGAGCAATATTTCTGGGAAGTTTGCCGATAATAACATGCGGCGGATATTTAAACCTTACTTCTCCCCCGTTCTGTCTGATAAACCGAGCAGCGCTCTCCATTTCATTACGAGTAGTAGTATTTAAAATAAAGAAAGCCCGGTCCTTGGCAGAGCCAGGCACAGGTGCCGCGGAGGAGGATACAGCAAACCCCAAAACCCACAGCGCAACACAGAACCTTGCACTATTTCTAATTAACTGTAGTTTTTCCGTATGCATCTATAAATGTCTATAGAGTTGATATTCTATTCAATGGCTGAATTATCAAAATAGCTTTGCCAAAGACACGTTCATTATCAATGTATCCCAGCATCCTGCTGTCAGTGCTATGATCCCGGTTATCTCCCAAACAAAAATAATGTTGCGCCGGAACTTCACTAGGCCCAAAATTATCCCGTCTGCGAAAAGTTGCCGGCCATCCTTCACTATCATCAAAAATACGTGCATCTATAAAATTTCCGGGATCTTCCTCTAACTTTTTTCCATCTACATATACTTCCTTTCTTTCAATCTTAACTATCTCACCAGGTAACCCTATGCACCGCTTTATATAAACTATTTTTGGACGCCAAAGGTCATGAAATAAAAGGATGTCGTAGCGCTGAATGTTCGTCGGGTTCTTTAAAAATAATACTTTTTCCCCTTGTCGCAAAGCCGGTTCCATGCTGTCTTGGCTGATAATCCGTATTTCTAATTGGCTTGATAGAAAAGTCCATAAAATGGTTGTCGCCGCTATTACAACCATTGTCCATAGCACTACCTTCGATATATTCTTTTTCATGTCCACTGCCGACCATACCTGCTCACTCTCACTGCCAATACGGCTGCCAATCCGTCACGTCATTAAAAGTCAACCTGGTCGCGTTCTCACCGTCTGCGTCCATCACATATAATTCCCAATTACCGTCCCTTAAACTCGAAAAAACTATCTGCTCGCCATTCGGTGACCAGGATGGATACTTATCCATTGCCGAATGATTGGTAAGGTTCGTTTGGTTGTCGCCGTTTATGTCCATTACGTATATTTCATATTGCTCATCGCGATTAGAATGAAAGGCTATTTTACTGCCGTCAGGCGAGAATGCCGGCGCGTTGTCATAGCTGTCGCTGTAGGTCAGCCTTTGCTGCCCGCCGCTATTTATATCCAAGAGATATATCTCACCGCTGGTGTGATCTCTTCTTGATAAGAAAGCAACTTTCTGCGCGTCGGGGGAAAGGCAAGGTTCATAATCATCACCGGGAAAACTCATCAAGAGAGAAACTTTTTTGTCTGGCAGGGTCATCGTATATAATTCACCGCCAAAGTCACGGTCAGAAGCAAAAATAAGCTTGTCACCACCGGGGAAAAACTGCGGACACTGATCGTAAGAGCCGTTCTCGGTCAACCGCTTAGGGGGTTTGTTCTTCTCAAGATCAAGCACATACAGTTCGGCATCATCGGTTGGCGTGTAAGCATAATAAGCAAGTATGCGTCCATCCTGTGAGCTAGTGGGCCTGACCTCGATTAGCTCATCATTAGTATGCCTTACTAAATCAGAGCCGTCCGGCTTGGTAGAATAAATATCCGATTGCCCCCCCTGATTGGAGACAAAATAAATGCGGGACGCACTGTTTTGCTGGGCGCCGATTGGGAAATGTATGCTGAAAAGAAAGATAGACAGGAAGACAAAAACGACTCGTGGCAAACAAACGACAGATGCCCGCCGAAACATCATGCAGACCACCCGCAACAACCTGTCCGGACGTACCGACAGAAAAATCCAACGAAGATTACACTGAACCAAGCCTTCCCGAAAAACCCCCATCTTACAGTCCC
>JAUXIB010000028.1 GCA_030621225.1 candidate division FCPU426 bacterium | reverse complement strand
GGACTTTAAAATGATTTCCTTTGTCAATTCCATGATTATCCTCTTGTTACCAAACGCTCCTCATAACGCATTTAGTATATCACAGACACCCGCGTAGAACAATACTACGCCCTACTGTTAGGGGTTTAAATGCAGTGAAAATGCAGTGACAGTCACGGTGATTGTCACTATGCCTGTCACTTTTATCGGACGAGACGCACTAAACCCTTCGGGACGCAGCGTATTGTTTTCTCGGGCTCGTAGTAATCAGTAATTCGGTTAGTTAGGCTTGTCTGCACCGTGCTACCGGGTGCAGGCAATGAGTGAAGCACACGATAAACTTAAACTATTTCCTGCACCCGGTAGTAGCATTACCGCCTGACCCTACTCCGCTTCCTACTACGCGCAAGGCGCTACGTAGGACAGGCCAGCTACGAAGGGCAGGCAAAAATGGACACTTTGAAAATATTTTTATCAAGCCAACACTAACACCTAACCTCGATTTGTCAGGTGGGCGGGGATAGGTTTTCGCGTTCCATCCTCTTAAGAATCGTCTGGTGAGATACTTCAAATGAGGGAGCAATTGTCTTTGCAACCAATCTGAGTGCTGCGTCTCCGGTGAAATCCAGCTCTTCCTGGCTCATGGCGCTTAAACGCATTACTGCTTCGCGAAGCCGTGCCTCTAACATATCTCTTTGTACCAACAACCGCCCAGCAAATTCATATGCATGGTATTCAAAGAAACCTATTTCTTCTTCTGGGATGTTCTTCCTGAAAGAGTACCAATCCTCAATTGTCGAAAGTCCCAGCATTTGATACACATTTGAATGAAGAACGAAGTGGCCCAATTCATGAGCAATAGAGAAACGCATCCTCGGAAATAATCTATCGTCAATATATAGCTCATTGTCGAGATAAATTCGCTGAAAGTCCGGACTTATTGCTGCCACAACCCGGTGTCTATCAGATAGACCCGGAATGGGAATAACACTTATTCCTAACTGGATTTCAGCAATGTCAAGAACATCAACAGGGGTTACATCTTGGTGACCGTGCGCTTGCCGAAAGGTATCGGCCGCAGCCCAGGCTTGCTCACGAGTAATAAATGGGGCTATGAAATCGGAAGGCTCCATAACACTAAATATGCTTTCGAAGAGTTTCTACAAGAGATTCCAGCTCTTCCGCAGAAGGAGAGTTCCCTCTCGCTGTTCGGAAGAAGATAGGTAGCATCTTTGCTAAATTTTCATCTTGCACGAGATCCCGAGGGATTCTTCCCGCCTCTATTGCAGCACAATCCAAGAATTCTTGCATCTGCTTGCTTCCTTTCGCTATACCCAGTGTTTCAGCATATCTACTGAGTACTTTCTCGTCTTGAGGCGGACAAGCTAATCCGCGCTCTACACGACTTATATTTGCTGGGTCTGCGCTGGCCTTCTTACAAAACGCTCTAAGAGTCATCGCTTCCTTGGAGCGAAGTGCTTGTAGCAATCTTCCGAATTTACCTAGTTTTTTTTCCTTGTTCGGCATCATCCCTCCCTGTGTTGCATAAAATATACAACACATAGTCCTGATTGTCAAGCCCTGCCTCCACAATTAAGTGGTGCTTTGAAGAGCTGGCAACCAACGGGTTACTCCTCAATCCATTGGCGACATGACCCCCTCAATACCTTCTTCGATTTCGTGCCATTTTTAGCCCTATTTCCCCTTCCCCAACGGAAAATGGCAAGCAACCGAATGGCCTTTTCTCACCTGCCGCAATTCCGGATCAGCGCCCACCCGGCACTGCTTCGGCTTACCTTTTTTCTGATAGACAGCGCAACGTGAACGGAAGACACAGCCCTCATCAGGGCGTTCTAACTCAAAAACATCGCCGCGCAGTTGGCCGACAACCTTGGCCCCTTTCTTACGCGCCACGGTAGAGGTCCAAAGCGCGCTGGTATAGGGATGACCGGGGCGGCGCACGATCTCGGCGGCAGAAGCCGTCTCTACTATCCGCCCCAGGTACATCACCGCGATACGGTGCGAGAGCAGCTCCACCATGCGCAGGTCGTGCGAGATAAGCAGGAAGCTCAAGCCGTATTCCTTTTGCAGATCTTTTAATAGATTAGCAACCTGGGCCTGGATCGAAAGGTCGAGCGCGGACAACGGCTCATCGGCAATGATCAGGCGTGGTTTACGGGCCAAGACACGTGCCAGACTGACCCGTCTTTTCTCCCCTCCCGAGAGTGACGTGGGATAATTCTCCAACTTGGACGGCTTAAGGTTGACCATGGAGAACAGTTCCCGCAAGCGCTTGGCCAGCGACTGTTTCGTGTGCCGCTCACCCAAACGCACCGCTTCCGCCAGGATGTCCCGCACTTTCATCTTCGGATTGAGCGCGGCATCTAAATCCTGGAAGATCATCTGTACCGCGCCCCGGAATTCACTCAGTCCGCGGCGTGGAATACGCTGTACATCCTGCCCCTCGAAAAGCGCCTGACCAGCCGTCGGTCCCAGCAGGCGCACGATCATCTTACCGGTGGTGGTCTTACCACAGCCAGATTCCCCCACCAGGCCCAGCACCTCTCCCCTGGCGATCTCGAAAGACACCCCATCCACCGCCTTGAGCAGCTTTTCACCACCAAGTGACAAGCCGCCTAAGCCACGGCCTAGTGCGAAATGCTTACTTAGGTTTTTTATTTTGAGTATCGGTTTTACCATTTTTCTTCTCACCCCCCTCCCTTGAGGGAACGGCGCAGGCAATGAAATTATGCCTAATCGCCTGCCCAAAGGGCCAAGGGGTAGGCAAAAACAGCTTCACCCCCCCTTCTGTCCCCCCCCATCAAGGGGGGGAAGGGGTACTATTTGAGTACATTTTCGCCGCCCGTTCAAGGGCGGGAGAACATGGCGGATCCCGAAAATCGACATTCGAAATTGGACCGCCTCGAGATTCTCTAATATCGAATCTCGATTGCTCTGTGTTGGCTTTATACTACTTCGTAGTATAAAGCCAACACCTACACGTATGCCCCTTGCCCACCTTGAAAACCGGCGGTTCCTGCGTCTTGCACTTCTTATCAACGCGCGGCGTCTTCAAGGCACAACGCGGGTAAAACTTACATCCCACCGGCAAGTCGGTAACATCCGGCACATCACCGGCGATGGCCTTGAGCCTGGCGCCCCGCTTTACCTGATCTTCCCCCGGCAATGACTGCAACAAGCCGATAGTATAGGGATGGTTTCTTGCCGTTCTCCTGCCTTTGAGCACCGTATCCGAAGGACCAGATTCCATGATCCGCCCAGCATACATTACACCGATATAATCAGAGAGGCGGCCGATAACTTCGATATTATGCGTGATCAGCAAAATAGCGACTTTCAGCTCACGCTTAAGTTCCAGCAACAAGTCAACGATCACGCTCTGAATGGTAGCGTCCAGCCCGGTGGTCGGCTCGTCAGCGATCAGCAACTTCGGCCGGCAAGCCAGGGCCATGGCTATCATCGCCCGCTGGCACATGCCACCGGATAGATTGAACGAATACTCCTGCATCCTTCTTTCCGGTAAGTCGATGTATACACGCCGCAACCAGTCAACCGCCTGTTTTTTTGCCTCTTCCCGTTTCTTGCGGCAGCCCCACATCACGCTTTCGATAATCTGATCACCGATCGTAAAATAGGGATTCATTGACGACTTGGGATTCTGAAAGATCATCGAGAACTTGCGCCCGCGTAATGGCTTCATTTTAACGTCGTGCGCTTTCAACCAGTTGGTATTGTCCTTACTCAGCCTGGTTACCTCGGCATCCCGCTGCTCGAGCTTGACGTAATTAGGCAGGCCTTCAAGCAGGTTTACGCTCTTACCGTTTTCCTGATATAGCACCCTGCCGGCCAGGACTCCCGGCTCGTCGCGCACCAAACCCATCACCGAAAGAGCGGTAACGCTCTTACCACTGCCGGATTCACCCACCAGGCCAAATGTTTCTCCCGGCCGCATCTCAAAAGAGACGTCATCCACAGCACGGATGAAACGGCCGCTGCGTTTGGAAAAGAAATAAGTTCTTAGGTTTTGTACCTTTAGTAATGCGTTCATCATCGTTGTTGCTAGTTGCTCGTTGCTAGTTGCTCGCGCTCCGTCACGCGTCAACACCATCTGACTCGAGACACGTGACCCGGGACACAAAACACGATCACCCGCGTTCCTCCTCCTCAAACAAATTATTCAACCCATCACCTAACAGGTAAAACCCCAAAATCGCCAACATGATCACCAGGGCCGGAAAAGCCGCGTAATAGAAAACGCCTTGCAATACATAGTTATTCCCCGCGGCCACCAGATTGCCCCAGCTGGCCATTGGCTCCTGTACGCCGAACCCCAAATAGGAAAGGCTGGCCTCTATCAGTATCGCCTCGCCCATGCCCAGGGTGGCCTGGATTATCAAAAGCGGCAAGCAATGGTGATAGAGGATGTGCTTGAAAATGATCCGCAGGTCAGAAAGACCCAGGGCCGCTGCCGCCTCGATAAAGTCCCGCCCCTTGAGAAAAAGGATCTTGCCCTTGATAAACGAAGCGACGGTCGGGATATTGGTCGCGCCGACGATAATCATAATAAAATAGATGTCCGGCTTGAAAATAGCGATCACTAACAACAACAATACAAACTTGGGAATGGAATCAATGACATTCAACAGGTAACTCGTCAGCTTGTCCGTAAAACCACCGTAATAGCCGCCCAGCACACCGGCCAGGGAGCCGCCAACCAAGGCAATAACGATAGCCAGAAGTCCCGGCAGGAAAAATGCCTGCGTGCCGGCAATTATCCGCGTCAGGATATCTCGCCCCATGTTATCAGTGCCAAAGGGATGACCCAGGCTTGGCGCCTCGTTCATATGGTTCAGGTCCATTCCATCCAACTGATACGGCAGCCAGCCAACCAGCGAACAGAGATAGCAACCAACTACCAGCACCGCCACCACCAGACCATAGACGATGAAAGCCCGGTCCATCCGGCGCAACCGCTTCCAGGGATGCGGTGCGGCAGCGTCAAGTTTTCTTTGTGTGAATGTATGTCGCATTTCTTTCCGTCCCACGTCTAACGTCAAACGTCCCAGGTCGCTGACCCCTCAGCGACGTGTGACTTGTGACCTGTGACCTTCGACGATAATATCTACCTTGCCGTCAATCGTGGATTAACCAGTAAATAAACCAAATTTTTCAAAAGATCCGCCAGCCGTACAAGTATCGCCGCGAAGATGACTATGCCCAAAATCACCGCGTAATCCCGATTCTGCGCGGAAACCCAGGCCAAATTACCCAGCCCCTCGTAGTTGAAAACCTGCTCCACGATCACCGCTCCCGAAAGAACATACGGCACCTTGGCGGCCATCACGTTGACCACCGGAATAAGGAACCCTTCCTTGAAGGCATGCTTGATAACACTAGAGCCCTTGGCCCGGGCGGTACGGATATAATCCTCGCGCAAAACGCGGCTCAACTGCTCCTTGATATAACGAATGACCTCACTGACCGTGCCATTGGAAGCGCCCAGCACAACGATCGGCAATAATATAAACCAGGGATTAACGGAAACCAGGGGCATCACCCGTTCTCCGGTAAACGAAAAATATGTCCGGGTAACTCCGAATATGACCAGGTAGCCCAACCAAAACATAGGCGCGGAAGAAAGCAGATAGGCTATTACAGAAAGCAAGGCACTGCCACGCGCCCTACTGCCCAAGGTAGAAAAAAGAGCTATCGGCACGGCGATAAGTAGCGTTACCAGCATTGCCCCTATTGTAAGCTTCAGGGTACGCCAGGTAGTTATCAACAAGACCGGTAGCACCGGCTTGCCGGTCTCTGCGGAAAAACCAAAATCCCCACGGCAGAGTTTACCCGCGTAGATGAGGTACTGCTTGATAACACCACCCTGCACCCCCAATTCCTGCCGCGCGGCATCAAGCTCCTCAGCGGAGATACTTCCCGCCTGTATATACATATCCATCGGACTGCCAGGCGCCGCCTGCAACAGCATAAAAGCCAGCAGACTGACTCCCATTAGCAGCGCCAACGAGATCACTATTTCGCTACTTAAATAACGTAGATATTTAAAAGCTATTTTCATTGTTTAGTCTCACGTGACAGGCACCGCCCACTGCAAAGAAGACGACGATAACCACCCTCACCTCTATCCTCTCCCATCAAGGGAGAGGAAGATGCGTTCCCTCGCCCCTGGAGGGAGAGGGTTAGGGTGAGGGGGAGGACTCTTCTCTACAATACGCTATACGCAGAACAAGCCTATTGCCTGCCCCGCATTTTGAATTCTGAATTTTGAATTCGCAACGCGCAACTATTTCTGCTCCGCTTTCGGAATATACCACTCGTCCACATAGGAGAAAAACTTAAAGGGATGGATCTCCACTCGGCGCATTTTCTTGTGCACGGCAGCGTAATTATTAAGCGACCAGAGGAACGTATAAGGGCACTCATCAGCCAGCAGCTTGTGCAGCCGCTGATTGATCACGCGGCGTTTCTCCCGGTCCAACGTATTCTTGCTCTCTACGATCAACGAGTCCACCTCGGGGTTGGAATAAGCGACAAAATTATTACGCCAAGAGCCGATCTCGCTGGAATGGAAGAGCGACGAAATATCAGCGGAGTCGTCAAAAACCCAAGCGGCGATAACGATATCAAAATCGCCCTTATCGAAAACGTCCTCCTTCCAAGCACGCCATTCGCGGAACTCCACGTTTATCTTGATGCCCACCGCCTTCAAGTAGTTCTGAAAAGCCAACACCACTCGTTTTACCGACTCATTTTCCTTCTCGATAGGCACCTTGAGCACAAATTCCAGCGGCACACCGTTGCGTGTCCTTATCCCCGCTTTGTTCTTGCTGGTAAACCCAGCCTCAACCAAAAGCTTCTCTGCCTTACGCACGCTATACGGTGTCGCCTTGACGTCCAGGTTATAGGCCCAACTGCCCGGCGCAAACGGCCCGGTAATGATCCGCCCACGACCGTTATAAAAAGAATTCAACATCTCCTGACGGTTAATGGCGCAACCGATGGCCTGGCGCACCTTCTTTTCCGCCAGCAGCTTATTTTTAAAATTATAGCCAAAGAAAGAGTACGAGAGCGCGTTGTAAGACTTGAGCATGAAACGACGGTCGCCCTCTATCTCCGGTATGTCGCGGGGATTAAGCAACGGGATCAGATCTATCGCCGAATAGAGCAGTGATTGTGTCATCACGTTTTGATCAGCAAAAGGCTTCATACTTACGCTGTCTATATGCGGCCGACCGCGGTAATAATTTTCATTAGCCTTCAGCGTGATCTCGCCTTCAGCGGTCATCTTATCAAAGCGATAGGGGCCGCTGCCCAGAGGATTGCGGCTAAAGGGATCCTTGCGGCTGAGATAACTACCTTTCGGCCCGTGCTTGGGGATAACTTTAAAGGACATACGCGAAACAGCGTTGATTACCGGCCTTTTTAAACGGAATTTTACCTGGTAAGGCCCGGTTGCTTTTACACTTTCAATAAACTCATATTGGTCCTTTAAAGGCGTGATCGTCTTGTTATTTGTAATACACTTGTAGGTAAAAACAACATCCTCAGCGGTGAGCTTTTTCTCCTCGGTCATCCCCGTGGGAGCGTGCCAGATAATATCCTGGCGTAGATCAAATGTGTATTCATAATTATCGGCAGAAACATTCCACTTTTTAGCGATGGCGGACACCACTTCCCCCCGCTTATCCAGATCAGCCAGGCTGTCAAACAAGAACTCGGCTATACGCAACGAAACCATATCATTGCCGGTGATGGGATCCAAGGTAGAAGGACGGCCGTATTCACCATATACCAGCTTTCCACCATCCGGTTTGCCGTCCTTCTTGGAAGCGGCCTCTGCTGGAAGGCCAAGCGCCGCGATCAGTGCCACCGCAATGCCAACGTTGATCAGTCTTTTCATCATAATATCCTCCTTGTTAGACTCAATAAATCCGCATTGCGTATTTCGCATGTCGTATATCGCCACACTGCCTGTACAATAAGGTCATCTGCCACTGGCCGCCACGCAATACGTTTCTTGCTCCCTACTGATTTATGCGCACTTCGCCGGCACTCTTTTGTCGAGCAGCATACACGCCCTGTACTGAATTCTGCAACGGCCTAAGCCCCGGGAACACCTCAGAAAGCGCCATCAATATCTCCAGACACTCATCGTAACGGTTTATCAGGTAATAAGCCCGGGCCAGGTCCAGCATAAAAACCGGATCATTATGCGCGATAGAATTCTTATTACTTTTGTCTCGGGCCTGCTCCAATACCTGCAACGCCTTTTCCTCCGCCCCAATGTTAAGATAATATTCACCAAGCAGGTGAAACGTTGACCGGTTTTTTTCTTCGGCCAGTTTTGACCGCAGTTCTTCAGCGACCGTCACAAACTGCGCGTCCTTGCCGCCCCGTTCGGACTCCAGTTTCAGCGCCAGAGCTTTAAGATAGCTATCACTCTCGGCGGCAGCCAGGACGTCCCCCCCGTCCAAGGCGGCGGCGTATATCCTCGCCGGTCCCCTGTAAGCAGCACTTAATGATGTATCACTAGCCGCATCTTGGAATAGCTCCTTCGCCGCCGCCAAATTTTCCTCTCTGTCTTTCGTATCGGAAGCCTGTAGTAACCTTCCCAAATAGAATGTTGCCATACCCTGGTAGTTTCCCTTGATTTTCCTCAACGACTGAAACCTGCCGGCAGTTTTTCTTTGCAATGACCCAACGGCGGTTAACAATGCGTCCGGATCATAGAAATAAAGCCGTTTGTCCCGCTCCACGTCTTCAGACACGGCAGGCTTATCCAACTCGTTCAGCCCCCCGAAAGCATCCGCGGAGCTGCCTGTTTCGACTGCCGAGCCCCGGACACTATCTTTTGACGGACCATTATTACTGTTCACCCCATCATACATCAGTTTGTAAATTTGAAAATACCTGCTCCGCTCTATGCCGGGGCCCTTCTCTAGTTCATTGAAATAGTCCCGACAATAAACGAGGTTATAATAATAGAGTTTTCGGTAGAGCTCCGTGAGCTGAACCAGAGCCCGCCCCGCAATGTAATCTGCCTTCTCTCCTGTCTCCTCCTTCAATGCTTCCCCCGCCGCCAGGTAATCATTGCTTTTATAGTGCTGCAATGCCTGTCGCAGACCGGCGTTTGCCAACGGACGCGTTACAATCATGAGAACAACTATCACTGCAAAGTATTTTTTCATTTCTCGTCCAATGTCTCTTCGTAGCTCGATACTAGCAGCTCGTAATTTAGAATTCATAACTCAGAATTCATAATTCAAGGCTGTATACCGTATCCCGTTTCCGCAACGAATATATGATCCCACCGCTTCACTTGTGCCCGCCAAGCCAGCGTACCATCCGGCGAAACGGCCAAGTCATGGTTTAGCTTGGTCTCGCTGATCAATGACACCGGGGTCCTTGCCTCCAGGCTCACGTAGTTGATGCGGTTGAATTTATCGCTGATATCTTCCACATAAAGTATCCCCCTACCGTCCGGTGTGAAGACCGGGCCAAGCTCAGCATCCTTGACCACCCCTGAGACCAGCACTTTTTCCGCCAGACCGACGCCACGCGGCGGGTCGGCGCCGTCACCATCGATCACCAATATTGACCAGACATCCTCGCCAGCCGGCGAATAATTACTATAGAAAGCGACCTTGCTCCCGTCAGGCGACCAAACCGGAGCGATATCATCATAAGTCCAATCGGTCAAATGACGCAAACTGCCCTGCGGGTCTTCCAGATCATCTATCACACAGATATCGTGATTATCGGAGTCTCCCGAAAGAAAGAGCAGCCTCTCCCCTTGCGGAGAAAAAGAAAGCGAGAGCTCCACACCCTCCCCAAAAGTCATTTGCCTAAGCCGCCCCTCTCCCAAATCCAACAGATAGATGTCGCCGTTGCCGCTGCGCGCCGAAACAAAAGCCAGCTTCTTGCCGTCCGGCGAAAAAGCAGCTCCCCCGTCATGCTTACGGCCCTTGGTCAAACGCGTTACCTCCGTCGTGCCAATGTTCCCGGTGTATATGTTATATACCTTGGAATCGGAATTTCCGGTAAAGACAAAGCCGCCCCCGTGCGGCGCCCAACAAAACTCTGAATTATAAGTATCCGTAAACTCCTCGCCCGCCATTCCCAACTCACCAGCCAAATCATCCGCTCGTTTCTCCCCGGGAGAATAGACCCTTTGCACCTCTTGCCCGACACGGTCAATGATGACTATCTCCTTAGCCTCTTTGGAGCCGCGTTCGAAAGCCAGGTACCTACCATCCGGCGACCAAACGGGCACAGACTCATTGTACCCCGCACCGGTGCCGGTCAGGTTTCTCGCGTCCAGAACCTTTTCCGCCGCGTTACCCGTTGTTATCAAAACCAGCAAAAGCAAAGTCGCCGATGATCTATGATATGTCATATAAAAACTTTCTCACCACGACGACACGACGTTTTTTCTTTCAAACACCGGCCCCGTGTCATTATACTTAAAAATCTTTTCATCACAACGTCATCCGTCTTCGTTATGTAGGGGTTCAATTAATTGAACCCACGGGCGCGATGAATCGCGCCCCTACAAGCAACGGACAAGCAACGTTTTTTCTTTATACCGAATACTGGAAACCGGATACCGGACTTTCAACTCAGCACTCAGAATTCATAACTCATAATTTCGTACGTCGTGTCGTCGTGGTAAAAGCCGTTTTTATCTACTGCCTACTCTATATCTGACAAATGATACTTAACGGTATTCCAGTGATCTTCAGCGTTGGCCTTAAGCTCCGCGTACTCCGGCTTATCTTCAAACGAGACCGGATAAAAGTCAAAATACTCTTTCCAAGCCAAGTCAGCCTTGATCAAATAATCTTTGGCGCTACTGATCTCAAACAACTTCTGGTTGGCAAGCGCCAGATAGTAATAACTGTCATGAACCGCATTATCAAAATCTTCGTCCGGGAAGAAACGCTTGTTTTCAGCGGCGACTCCCAGGTTCTTGACCGCGTTCTTGAGCAACTCCTGCGGGTCATTGCTCACAATGCTGTCTCCGCCCATCTTATCTACCATCCCACGCCAGGCAGATTTGAAACCGCCAAGAAATGCGTCCTTCTCGCGCAACAGCTCCTCGGCCTTATGATAGTAGACGTGTCCGAGATTAAGGTAGAGCACTGAGACCTTTTTATTGATCATCTCCCGGTTTTCAGGCAGCGCAAGCACTTTCTTGTATTCCAGAATCGCCTGATCGGCGTCGCCCTTCTGGTCAAAGTGAAGCATAGCCAAGCGCGCACGACTATCCGTAAAATCGGGATGCTTCTCCTCCACCCTGGCGTAAAACTCCATCGCGGCATCCGTGTCCCCCTGCTCCTCCAACTCTTCACCCAAACGCAAAAAATCTTTGTACAAAGCTATACGGCGTGTGCCGCGCAATGACATCTCCCGCCCCAGAAACTCCACCACCTCGTCATAGTCGCGGTATTCCCCCCCCTTGGAGATGCGCAAGTGATGAAAGCCAACGGTAAAGCTACGTGAGCCAGAATCATAAGGCGTCTCCCCTACTTCTTCATCATCTATCCATAAACGCGCACCCGCCGGATCAGAATCTACGTAAACCCGGCAGGAATAACTATCCATGCTGATCTTCTCCGAAACGCTCCTGGCCTTTATCACGTATTCCAGGTGCTTATCCTTGAAGCCATGCTTATAAAAAAGAATAGTCTGCTTCTTCTTTAGGATCATCGGCACTGCCAAACGCCCTTCCTCATCCGTTGTACCCACCCAGTTCTTGGCCAAATAAACGTTAACTCCGGATACAGCTTTCTCCCCCTTAACGGTAGAAGTAACTACCTGCAAATCCAAGCTGGCATTAGAAACATAACGAAACTTATCTTCAACCATGCTGATCACCGGATAGGCCGCACGCACACGATCACTGGAAGCTGGGTTTTCCAGCTTGCCCTGGCAGGTTTCGTCCTTTACACGGCTTAGCTTAAGTATCCCAGCACTGCGATACGGCTTTTTGAAATCCATGCTGCCCCAGTTATCCACCTTGGGACGCAACACCCGCATCAGGCTGCCGCGCTTGAGCTCCTTGCCGTCGCCGTCACCTATACTGATATCCGCCTGATGCTTGCGCGCGCTTAACACCACCCCCTCGTAGGGGAAATTGGCAAATATCTTACGCACAACATCCTTACACATACCGCCTAGATCCCCAGCGCCCCCCTCTTCCAGCGCGCTCATCACCAGTCCACCGAACGAATTGTAGAGGGATACCTCTAGGATCAAGTTATCACGCTGGGCAAGGCTGGCGACAACGATAAGATCCAGATTGCTTTTCAAAGCGTAGCGCTCATCCCATCCCTTAGTGATCATCCGTTCATAGTTATACTTATACTTCTCGAACAGCTTATGCGCCTTCTCTGATTTCACCTGTTCAAAAAAACGCCGCGCGAAAAGATGATCCTCTAATTTCTCGCGTACCACCTCTAGATCCACTTCCGGCGCGCCCTCGGGCAGATTACTTACCAGCCGGTAGAGTGACACCTTTAACGGCTGCGCCTTTTCCGGCAGGAAAAGCCGCTTGATAGTTATTTTTTTCGTCTCATCCTGCAAGGTAATAGTCTTCTTCCAATCACGCGGCAAAAAACCTTTCCGGCGCAAACCTATCTGCAGCTTGTCCCCGGCTGAAGCAAAAAAAGGATAGAAAAAACGACCTGCCGAATCAGTCGCCCCATCATATTTGCCGTCTATAAAAACCTGTACATCGCCCAAAGCCAAGTGCGATCCGTATTCCCGACTCTTGGTATAAATAGTGATCGGCACCAGATTATCGTAATTGATATCCACCACTAGTCCGGGTTTAACGCTTTCACGGTGCCGATAAACTGGTTTACCCTCGACCTCTACTCTGACCATCATCTGCTGCTGCTCCTTACCATCATAGAGCGCTTGAAAACGGCCGGAAATATCAGTTTTGCCCACTTCTTTTCCGCCTATGGCGACCTTGGCTCCGGCCACGCCACCGGTCTTGTCCTTGGCCACAATCCAGAAATACGTGCCCGTTAGCTTAAGCTCAACCTGCATCACATGCCGACCATCAACTAGCTTAAGATCGCCAACCTTGAATTCCTGCGACCAGGGTTCATAAAGATACCCGTTAGCCTCATTCGTCAACTCAGTCTTATTCTTGCGGAACCGCAACTGACGCAGCTTATAGGCAAACTTGCCGTCCGCATTGGTACGGCCGATCTCCACCCCGTCGAGAATCACCCCGGTGTCCGATAACGGTTCACCACGTACGTTGACCGTCACAACCTCTACCTGTACAGCCCTGGTCAAAGCCAAAAAGGCAATTCCGGCCACAACTGCACCAACGGCGATTACGATCGCCGTTTTAATAATTATCGGCTTGATACTTGATTTCGGCATTACTCCTCCTCTTTTACCAGTTCAATGCGGTAGTCGAATTCCGCTGCCAATTCGCCTATTTCGTCCAATAAGCTCGGCTCCCCCGCAGAATTACCATCAGCCACCGCTTCCTGTGGAGCTAACTCCATCACCCATTCGATTTTGATATAGCCGTCCTTCTCACACGATAGCTTGTACCTGCCGTGGGAAAGCTTGCGTTGGGCGCGACAAAGGCCGTCCGCGCCGCTTCGCCCTAATTTCTTGCCATCTAGTTTTACCTCAACGTCCGGTAATGGCTTACCGCTAGTCTGCTCAATTACGCTGATCTTGAGCGTACAGTCTTCGCCTTTTTGGGCACAGGAAAACGCGCACAAGCATACTATTATCACGCTGATTACACGTTTTCCTGTGCGGTATGTCGTATTTCGTATGTCGTATTTCGTCATCGAAACAAACCTCCTCAAGGGCGGTTCGCAAACCGCCCCTACCAGCAACCAGCGATTAGCGACTAGCGACTGCCGTTTCACATCGACGGCGGCTGCTCCGAGCGCCAGAGGCGCTCCCGCGTTTTTTCTCCTCACAACCAACGAGCAACGAGCGACGAGCTACCAGCGACTGCCGTTTTACATGGACGGTGGCTGCTCCGAGCGCCAGAGGCGCTCCCGCGTTTTTTCTCCTCACAACCAACGAGCAACGAGCTACTAGCAACTGCCGTTTTACATGGACGGCGGCTGTATATTCACCTGCCCTGGATTATTTATCTCCTCGCGCCCCTTCCTCATCTTGATCGTTTTGCGCTTACTGGCCGAGAGCCTGGTTAGCTCCACTTGCAGAGACAAACGTTCGTGCGAGCCCAAGTTTACCTCCAAAACGCCCACCTTAAACCCCTCCTTGATCACCTCTATCTTATACGCACCCTTACTCAACTCGCTCTTGCCGAAAGATCCAGTCGCATCAGTAATAGCAGAAGCCGAGGTCTCCCCCAGCTCACCACTTAGGTTAATCATGTTCACCACAATGCCCTTCAAATTACCGGTCACTTCGTTGCCCTTGCTATCCACCAAACGTACCTGCCCACTGATCCCCGGGCTGCGCCAAACCATCACATGGGCACAGCTTGTGCATATGAATGCGAATGCTAGTACCGCCACTAAGTGTGTTTTCATCTCAATCCTCCCATTTTATTTCAATGCCTCATTACTGTCACCCATCGCTGGTTGTTCGTCGCTGGTCGCTAGTGCCACAGTAAACACCAGCGACAAGAGACTGGCGACAAGCGACTACTGTTCTGCCAACTCATAAGCCAACAACTGTCCCTGCCGCAAGGCCACAAAAAGTTTGTTCTTGTTTCGCAGGAGCCCGCTTACTGCCCCTTGCCTGATTTCACGTTGGCAGACTATCTTACCGGAATCATCATAATCAACCAGACTTCCTTTAGCAAGCAGCAATTGCAGGTGGTTTTCGGACTTCATTGGCCCCAAGAGCGGTTCCCCCGCCAGCTCCACCGACCACAACTCCTCCCCCCCCATCAGGCTGAAAAACCGCAACTTATTGAACTCGTCTATGAAAGCCACGCGTCCCGAAAGCAAACGCAACGGACTCTTCACCCGCCGCGGCAATTCCTTGTTCCAAATAAGCGCACCATCACTACTGTTAAGCAGGATTAACTCTCCCGCTACAGTGGCCAATACCGTTACCTCTTCGTCACCAACCAGGCAACCGGGAAGCAGGTTACGGCATTTGTACTCCCATTGCCTGGTAACCCCCTTGGCGCCAACAGTATAACATCGCACACCACTTTCCTCAGCCGCGATGGTTATGTTTCTCCCCACGACCAGCGGCGCAGTTAACGCAGCCCCGCCGATATCCACCGCGGGATATCGGCTATCCCCTTTCTCTACATCGACCAGATAGAGCTTGCCATCCCCCGCCCCGAAGATCACCATTTCCTCGCTATAAACCGGGCGATAGCTTATCTTTCCCCCGCTCTTGAAATACCATCGCACCCGGGCGGCCTCAGGATCAACCGCGTAGAGACGTTGGTCGGCAGTAGTGGCAAAAAATAAGTCTCTTCCCGCTAAAAGGCTCACTAGGCCGCTCGACAAGTCCAGCTGCCATTTTACCTCTCCGTGAAAACTATCCAGAGCCCGCAAATAACCGCGCGCATCACCAAGAAAAATCGTCTCGCCACGCAGCAATAATCCGGTCGTTACTTCCGCGCCCACCTCAGCCTGCCAACACCAGTCCAGCCCGGGTAACGACAGGAAATGCAACACTCCGCTTTTCGTAGCCAACAACACCCATTCCTCGCCAAAATCAACACCTGTAATAACCGCGTCCAGTTGAGGAAAAAAACGTTTTATCTCCGCTTGATCATCCGCCGAGAACGCTTGCCGCGCTTCCAGTTTTCTTCGCTTCACTTCCTTCTGATAAGCCTTTTCGCTTAGCTGATTGTAGCTATATTTACGCTCCATACTG
Source organism: candidate division FCPU426 bacterium (assembly GCA_030621225.1). Classification (GTDB taxonomy): domain Bacteria; phylum Oederibacteriota; class JAUXIB01; order JAUXIB01; family JAUXIB01; genus JAUXIB01. The sequence goes on along the minus strand of JAUXIB010000028.1, from coordinate 4,058 downwards.
CCGGCGTCATATACTTCCAAATCTCCGGCCAAAAGGAAGAGCTCACCGTCTTTAATTCTGGGGGGGATAGTCAAATTCTTTACCGGCAACGAAGCCACTTGCTTAAAGCCAGGCACGGACAGGACCAGCAAATGGTTCTCGATCGTATAAAGGTATAGTTTGTCCTCGTGTAGAATAAGCGACAAGGTCTCACAGTACGTCTTTAGCTTCAAGTTATCGGCTACTTCACCGGTAGTCCTATTCAGGGCATAAACAGAGCCATCCCAGGAACTGAAATAGACATGCTTTTTATCGGCAGCCGCGCCGGCGGTAATGATCCCCTCGCTCTTGAATTTCCAGCGCAGTTCCCCCTTACGAGCGTCAATGGCGTAGAAATGTTTATCTTTGGAGCCAATATAAAGATCGCGACCTTTGACCAACGGTCGAGCTACTATTTTATCCTCGGTCTTGAAAGACCATTTCAACTTACCGTCCCAGCGGTTTACTGCCGCTACACTCCCGTCCTTAAGCGTAAAATAACACAAACCACCATCGATTACCGGTCCGGCAGTTATCACCGCTTCAGCCTGATAAGACCAATTCTCCTTGCCGGTCTGCCGGGACAGGTTGACCACCCTGTTTCGGTCATCAACCGCGGTAATCGAGTCCTTGGTCACCACCGGCGAACCGGCAAGCGTCTTGCCCAACCAACAGCGCCAAAGTTTCTCTCCGTCCTCATAGCGCAAGGCGTACAGGAATCCGTTGGCCGCCGGCAGGTAAACCGCCCCCTCACCGGATCTGACCAGTTTCTGGAATCCCACCTCACGGTCCCAGCTTAAGGAAAGCTCCTCCGCTAAAACCGCCGTAGCGTGTAAAAAGAGCCATAACAGACCACAAAGAACAACTCTGAAAAGATACACGATTCCTCACATGTTTTGGCGTCCCCCCAATATAAGTAGAAGTCATTCTATATATATGGACAATAAAGTCAAGGAAATTAACTCTATGGAAAGCGCTAAAAAACCAAACGTTCGAGACTTCCGCCGTCGTCAACATCCTACATACCCCGAACTACGAACTATCTACAAAGCAAAACCATTGACATCAACCGGAATACTTTGATACTATCTGCAATCAATAAGCAGTCGCTTGTCGCTGGTGCCCATGGACAAGAGACTAACAACCCTTCGACTCGCTTTGCTCTCTCAGGGTGAGAAAGGCCCTGAGGAAGACCGAAGGGCTAGCGACAAGAGACAATTCCAAGGAGGACGTAATGCGCGCCACAGAAGTAAAACCCGGCATGCTACTAGAAATAGAGAACGAGCCCTGGGAAGTGACCAGCTATGACCACGTCACCCCCGGCAAAGGACACGCGATCATTCACGTCAAGCTACGCAACGTGATCAACGGCCGGACCCAGGCATTGCGCCTGAGTTCCAGTGACAAATTAGAAAAGGCCTACGTTGAGAAAAAAAATATGGAATACCTCTACGAAGATGCCAGCGGTTACATTTTCATGGATAACGAAAACTATGAGCAGACCCCGCTGCCCAAGGAAACGTTCGCTGAAAGGATGCGTTTTATCAAGTTAAACAGTCCGGTTACCGTTCTCTATTATAACAACCAGCCCATCTCCATAGAGCTTTCCCCCTCCGTGATACTGGAAGTAACCGAGACCCAGCCGGGCGTCAAAGGTGACACCGTGACCAACGTCACCAAACCGGCGACGCTGGAAACCGGCCTGGAAGTAAAAGTACCCCTGTTCATCAACCAGGGAGATAAGCTGAAGGTAGACACCAGATCGGGAGAGTACCTGGAAAGAAACGAGGTCGGGGGCTAGGTTTTTTTCACTCCTTAAATCCCGTATCGAGCGTAATGCCCGGCCAATCGTCTGTGCGAAACGGAGCCGCTGGCAACCCTTCCTCGTTATATAAATTTCCCTGGGGATTATCCGCCCAATTGTAACGGACCGCCACAGGAGAACTTATTTTTTTACTGTTCAACACCACCGTTTCCCCCTCTATTTCAGCTTCAGCCCAGACAAATTTCCTGTCCTCGCCGGCCAGGGCAAATCCCCTGAGCTTATTACCGCTTTTCGCTTTAAGTCCACTGCCAACGTGCTTGAAGCTAAGGCGGATCTTTTCTCCTGCCAGCTTCATCGAATCATAAAGCGGACCGGAATAGACGATATCCCTGCCATAGGTAGTGCCCAACGCCCATAGCGCCAGACGCCTCCCTACGTCGTGTTTGTTTTTAGGATGGATATCATCAGCGTCGCCGATGTCGGTGATCACCGCCAGGCCGGTATCGGAAACGTCCAGTACCATTGCCTGCGCCTCCCTGAGTTCCGCCCAGTCGCTCTCTGTAGGATCCACCTCTACCTTTCTAAAATTAGCAAGCTGAACAACCAGGAAAGCTAAGTTTTCGTTGGCCCAGCTTCGCCGCCAGCCCATGATTAACGCCGGCAATAACTTGCGATATCGGCAAGCCTGCGCAACGTTAGCCTCTCCCTGATACCAAGTGGAGCCACGCAGAGTATAAGGCAAAAGGGGAACGATCATGGCGTGATAAAGACCAAACGGCTCTTGCGGAACAAAGGTAGGTATAACTGGAGCGATAAAAACCATGCTCAGCTGATCCGGGGTGAACAGCTTCGGCTGACCCCCATCCGCTTGGCTAAATTCTTCAAAGGGCACCGTCACTTCCTGCCAGTCCGCACTGGCCATGATCACTCCCGTAACATGACTGTCCCAATCCTTAACTGATGGCTGATGTAACCCGATCTTAAACTGCCCGGTCCCACGCACCTTGCAACGCAAACCATGGTAAGCGCTGAAATCCACAGCGCTCCCGTCAGCACTCAAACCAGCAGAAACCACAGCCCATTTCCCCTGCTTCAGCCTGCCACTGAAATGAGCGACGCCTTGCTGTTCCGTCCCCGGCTTAAAGGACAATCCCTCTTGGGAATTAGAATTCACCTCGCTCCAACGCCCTCCCAAACGGTTCTTCCTGTCAGCGTCCGCAAAGTCGTCCAACACCAGCGGCTCTTTTTGACTCCCCGCCTTGGGCACCAGCGTCAACTCGGCAAACTCCAGCGCGAATTCCATTACACCGTCCTTCACCAACGGCTCTTGCGCCGTGCCGTGATCATCACCCTTGCTTTTCTCCCAGCGCCTGACCAGCTTGGAAAAATACGCATCCCCCTTTACCGAGTCAGGTGATAACCAACACTCTATCTCGGTGCCACCCCAAGCACTCTGGATCAATCCCACCGGCAGTTTCAATTCCTTATGCAGTTCTCGTCCAAAAAAATAGGCCACCGCAGAAAAATTCGTTACGCTATCAGCGCTACAGACTTTCCAGACACCAGGAGTATCCTCCAGAGGCATGACGGAAGACCTCATTTCCAGCTGGAAGAGCCTTATCTGCGGCCAGTCGGCAACGGCAATCTCCTTCTCCGAGTCGCCTGACGACGCCACCGACTGTTCCATGTTAGATTGGCCGGAATTGAGCCAGACCTCACCGACCAAAATATCTTTAATGGTGATGCTCTCTCCAGCACAGCTAACGGTCATCCGATGAGGACCAGCCGCGGCCAACTCCGACAACCGCACCAACCAGCGGCCGTCTTTTTTCACAGTCGCATCCTGAACCTGCCCGGCAATCTTCACCACTACTTTTTTGCCCGGCTTAGCCCAGCCCCAGACCGACGCATCCATCCCCTGTTGTAACACCATGTGATCGGAAATTATTGCAGGTAGTCTTAATTGTGCGTTTACACCGCTGGTCATGGTCAGTATTCCTATTGTTAAAATTAGTGCTGTTCTCATTGCTTTCTCGCCCCATCGCCGATACTCCGATACATATAGCCATTATACTCGTTCCGCCGCTTGTTCCGCCCGTTCTAAAAGATGCTCCGCCAATTCCTCAAAAGGACGACGCTTCTTTTTCGGCAACACGTCCAGTGGCGCAAGCGCGGCAGCCGTCAATTTTCTTATTTTAATCAGGGAATAATCCAGGCCACCGCGTTCGCGCACTACGTTACGTAAACGCTTGAGATAACGCCGCTTACCGCGTAA
>JAUXIB010000150.1 GCA_030621225.1 candidate division FCPU426 bacterium | reverse complement strand
TGCCAAAGGGGTCAGAGCTTGACATATGACATTTCATCATTTCTTTTCTCATATCGCCTCAAGCTCCCGCTCTATCGCTATGACCCTTTTATCACTTGCCAACATTTCCCCATTTCTGCGCAACATTTGTGTCAACGCACTATAATGCACCTTTCCATATTCCGCTGCCACCTTCTTCAGTGGCATGTCTGTATACTTTCTCAATAAATACACAATCACCTTCCTTTGTTCCTTAGGTGCTTCCGGTATTCTTTCTCTTACTTTCCCAATAATCGTTTCTTTCGAGATCCTCGGCTTTATGTACCTTCGTTCGCTTATCCCCTCTTCTTCCTGCTTGCAGCTATATTTATCTTTTACCCAATTTACGAAACTCTCTCCTCCTAATATGTATCCCCCGTATGCCGCTTCTAACGGATCATATTTTTCATCCTTCACCTTATCCATTACGAATCGTCTGTACTCACGCATTGCTTTTCTTTTGAATCTGCTAAATCGCTCCAGTATCCAATCCTTGTTCGTAACGCCTTCTTTTCTTGTCCCTATATATTCTCTGTAGCTGCTCCACTCATATTCTTCCGGGGTCCTTGCTATTCCGGCTTTAACCGGGTTCAGGTGAATATACCTGCTTACTTCCAAAAGGTAATTTTCCTTATCCACCAAATATGCCTTATATCTCCCCTCAAATACATGGCCTCTTCTTTTTTGCTTCGCGTTATACTTGATACTATAGTTCTCCTGGATACGCTTCATTGCCTTGATCATATTCGCCTGCGGTGTTTCGATCTGCAGGTGATAATGATTATCCATCAGACAATATCCATGGATTATCAGACCATACGCCTTTTTAATTTCCCCCAATATTTCTAAAAATAATCGTTTTTCAGCCGGAGCAGCAAACACCTTAGTTCGCAGTATCCCCCTGGCCATGATGTGATATAGCGCGTTTTCATACTCTATTCTTATCGGCCTTGCCACTTAATCATCTCCTGTTATCCTTTTCCACTCGGTAATTGAAAAATGTCACATGTCAAGCTCTGACCCTTTGTTTTTCTGCCCCCTTCTTAATCAGTGTATTCACCGCCGCCAAAGATACCGTCCGCACCGTTTCTTTCTGGTGCTCCGCGCTGTTAGGATGACCCGGACTATAATAAGTCCTTATGCTCTTGATTAAATCGCCCCCTATTTCCCTTACTACTACCCCTTGGATATACTTATTAATCGACATAGTGCGCGTAGCCGGGTAATCATCGAATTTTCCATCGTCAAGATTATAATTATAATAACCTCTTACGGTTACTTGACTGGGATAGTTATCGTCTGCCTCAGCTGGCGCTATTTGTATCCTATCCCAATCATAAGGATACGCCAGACTGCTAGTCAGCAGCATTGACCAAAGAACTAGGTTTTTGTTAAACCTAAAAATAGACATCAATAATTAGTTCCTGCCTTTGACCACTTTGTTACCCTTACTACTCCCCGGCCATTTCCCCATAGCTGATAGATATTTCCATAAACATCTACAATAAACCTACCACCCCTATGCAACATAAAATTGACTATTAGCTTTCCTTTCTTATCATATTTTGCTATTCCGTAACTGCGGTCGCCCATCTCTGGGTTTGCTACGTCAGTTGGATTATCAATTTTATAAAGAAGGTAGATGTTGCCACTTTTATCAACACTATTTATGCTAACATTCCAATATTTTGCGATTTTTTTTCTGTATTTAAGTTTTGAAACATCAAGTTCAACGCTCCCCCAGCCAGTTAACCCCTTCAATTTCATTTTCCTTCCACTCATCTTGCTTAACTTCAAATCCTGCCTCTTAGGTAATTTATACTTCTCTGGTTTAACTTGCCACCGCTCCTTCCTACCAGCGTAAAGCCATCCATTTTTATATCCACTAAGAGAACTCACCTCCGCTATATCTTTCTTGATTTTCCCATCTTGATCAATCACCGCCGTTCTCATTTTGAGACTAATATCTGGATTAAAATACGTTATATAAATATCTCCGTCTTCATCCACCGCAAAAGAATTTAGATTTTTTAACCTTTCGTTTTTTATACATATTGTTTTATCGTATTTGCCTTCAAAATTATATTTTCTGATTTTACGGCGTTGCCAATAGAATAAATATATGTTCCCACTTTCGTCAACCTGCCATTCGGGATCAGATTCTTCCTCTTCCTTCCAATATTTAGATTCTTCCTCCTCTGTTAAGTTGTTATGCCCCACGCTATCTTTTGATTTTAAAGTCAATATTGTCTTTTCAATGTAATAATTACCATATACCTTCCCGTCTTCTGGTTCCGTCCTGAAATCGCAAATTATTCTATCCTCCCCTTCTTTTTCTGCCGCCAAAGCGAAAAAACCAATACTTGCTGTAACGACCAAGCATGCTATCAGTTTAATCATATCTTTCATTTTTCATTCCCTCCTCATTCACCCACGTTATAAACCTTCACCTTCCCCCTCTTCCCTGAAACAACTACGCTTTGCCCCAAAAAGCTCATGCCGCTGAATTCGCTTTCTCCCGCCACTATAATGTCTGTCGCTTCACCACCCACAGCCTTTATTTTAATCCTCTTCCTCCCACTCTGTGTGACCGTCTTCCCATCCGACGAAATCGTCGATTGCATAAGATCAGGAGCAACCTCTTCCTCGCTCAACAATCTCCCGAAAGCAGAAATGGTAAAGAGAATATTCTTTCTGTGCTTCACGTCAACATACAGCGCAACCACCTCCCCATTCTCAGAAACACTCACTGACAAGGGATATAGCTTGCGCTCTCGCAAATCATAAAACCACCTCCGCCCCGTCTTCCCACAAAGAGCAACCCCCTCACAATTAGCGATCACCAAGTATTTGCCGTCAGCAGACTGCGAAGCTATTAACGCGTCGTCCATCAGGATGCTGGTGCGCCAGAGCTCGCTGCCGTCGCTATCAACGCAGATCAAATCATTGCGCCCTTTGTCGTCCGGCTCAGCGCCGACCGGTGTAATCAGCACATCATCAGTTGCCACCAGTGTCACCATGTGCGGCCGTTTATAGGCCTTTATCTTCTTGAGAAACTTGCCGGAGCTGTCCAACACCTCTACATCTTTTGCGCCGTGCTTGTATTCCAGTATCTTCTTCGACTTCAGATGAATACGCTCGTATTTCTCCAGTTTCTCCTTCTTGCCCTGCTTGATCTTCCTCTCCCCGCGCTCCCGTATCTTGCGCCGCTTCTTCTTGAACTTGCCGTTCTTGTCCATCGTAATAACGCAATCATCGAAGATGTTAACCAGCACGTATTCATCCTTGCCGATCTTGCGTACGCCAGAGACGGGATATCCCTTGCCCTTGGGGATATCGGTGATCTCTTTGACGAGTTTGTATTTGAGTTTCTTGGGCTTATCCTTGCCTCCCGCCGCCTGCTCTCCCCCAGAAAGTAAAGCTACCGATACAAGCAGCAACGCCGCAACAAACAAGCCGATCAATATGTTTCTTTTCGTGGTCATTTTAGCTCGTCACATCCCTCCGTACATTTGGATTCCTAGTTCTCCAAGCGCTCAGCTTCAGAATCTACACCCCACGCCTATTTGTCCGCTTATGCCGCCAAAATCAAAGCGCGCCTCTTCCCAGCCGAATTCCTTCATAGCTTCCACTCTCTCATTAGGAGCAAACATCATCATATAGTCACCTTCGACCGTCTTCTCCATCATCACGCCATCATAATTACTCCCCCCCCATCCAGCCGCCCATCCATATCCCTCAGTGTCTCCTTCAAACGAATTCGTCCCTTTCCAAGCGCCGGTGAAAGTCCGTAAAAAGCTCAAACCAGCATCAACAAAGAAGAACCTGCCGATTGGCAAAAGCGCCTTCGCTCTCATCAGGAAGCACATCCCCGTCGAGCCAACTTCTCCTCTGGCGGAATATTCGCCATCTTCATACCAACAGCGATACTGATCACTCATACCCCCCTTGGCCATACCTAATCCACCCTCTACAACCAAAGCAGGCGGACCATTTCTAACGGTGAATGACAAAATCGGAACAACCGTCAAAAGCGAAATATTTGTGCTCCAGTCGGTCCCTGTAAGTCCATGGTATACAAAAGGGTCGGAGTGCACCTCTTCAATGCTTCCTTCGATTATCTTGACACTACTGTATGATAGATCAACGCCGACAATAAATCGACGTCCCACCCTGACACCACCCGCAAAACAAAAAACTGCCGCCATCCTGTCTACATCACCGGTCACATCAATGAGTTCGATACCTTCGTATTCTCCATTCCACTCCGCATATTTTCGGCGTGAGCTGTTATCTTTATCATACTTGTCATCCGAAATATGCCGCATACCATAGGTAATTCCGAAAACAAACCTACCGAGTCCTGCGCCAACATCCCCAACTGCACTGCGTAGCGGATGCATCTCACTCATTCCTCCACTAATTTGGGTACTACCTTCAGCCGATGCGCCAGCCCCTTCGCCACCCAGCTTTGTCATTATGTCCGCTTTGAAAACCGTTAGGTCTAGATTCCCTGGGTTGAGCTTACAACCGTATTCGACATATGTTAGTGCGTTCTGATAATCCCCCTGTTGATAATAGCAGGACCCAATCCCCTTGTATGCCTCCCACATATTCGAATCAAGCTTGGCCGCATAGCTGTAATACTGCAAAGCCTGAGCGTGATTTCCCTGGCTATACAAGGTATCCCCATAATTGCAATACTCCACGGCCGTGGCCCCATGTAAGGCAGCAACATGAACAACACTAATTATTAATAGACCGCCTATGATATAGCCTGCTTTACCTTTCAGGACTATTCTCATTGTTCTAGTATTCCAATAATCACTCGATCCTGAATTCAGCGTCACTGATACCGGTGTTCACGCGCACCACCTCAAAATCGACCACGGTATAATTGGTGTAGCCGGATACATTCAATTCAATTACCATCTTCTTCGGCATCCATACGGCGTTGACCAGTTGGTTCTCTATGGTCATGCGCATCACGATATAGCCGTCCTTGTCGTATTGCTCCATACCGATTACCACGCCTTGGGCCTTATTGATAGTAACGACGCTCTTACCGAACTGCTCGGCCACTTCTTCCGGCACCGGGCTGCCCTCTAGCGGTTGCTGGAACTCCACCGTGCAAATATCTCCCTCGCAACCGATGACTTTGCTGTTCGCTTTCTGGTAATCGGGCAGCTCGGGCATCAGGTCATAAGGGTTCTTGCCGCGCTGTTCCTCAGGGATACGCTGCTTGATTGGCTCTCCACCAGCCGGGTTACTTATGTATATGTATTCACCATCCATCATCATTTGCTGCTCGGTCTTCAACAAACCGCCGATAACAGATTGCTTGAAAAGGTTTGGCTTCTTGACATATTGCACCACTGTCTGATTCACTGACTGCGGTGGTATGCCCTCCTCGCCGGAGATCTTGACCGAGATCACCATCTTCATCTTCAGGTCACGGATCTTTCCCTGGTTGGCCTTAAGAGAATCATATAGGTCTTCGATGGATACCGCTTGGAGGGACGCGCCGCAAAAAACCAAAACCCCCAATATCACTATCGCCCTATGACTATGTTTACCCATCACACACCTCTTAACAAAATAAAAAAAAGGCCCGCACAGACGCACGAACCCACCCCCATCACTTTTGTTTTTCAACTAAAAGATGACTTCTTTCTTCCCCCACTGATGCCCACCCGCACCCAAATTTCATTCGACCCCGCTTTTTAAAAACCAGCACTCAGATTATGTGCTTTTACAAAAATAATGTCAAATGTTTTTTTGAACGCGGATTACACTGATAACGGGTACGCTGATTTGTGGCTTCTCATTAAAATATCAGGAGGAGAGAAGCCACGAGAACACTTCCAGCGTTCGTACCGCGGATTGGAAACGCTGATTACGCAGATATAGTGTAACGCCCCTACAGGCAATTCATGTCAGCGTAGGGGCAGGGCTTGCCCTGCCCAGGGCGCAGCAAGCAGCGCCCCTACAGGCACTCTACACTGGCGCATTGCGCCGTTCCTTGTATCCGGCATCCTGTTTCCGGTTTCCAGTATCCGGTATCCCACGTATGTGATCTGGTTTAAAACCTGATATTCATGCTTGATCTAATGGTAGTTGTGGCTTAACCCTTCGATGCGGCCAAGCCGCCCTCAGGGCTAGCGACTACTTCCACATTAGAATCGGATATTCATGTTGGAACGAATAGTAGTAGTCGCTAGATTCGGATATCTCTGTGCGGTGTACGAGGCATTCGTGCTCCACGAGGCGTCTTTGCCTAGCTTTAACGCCAGCGACGAGTCGGCGCTATGGCGCTCGGTGCGGACCTGGCCCTGCGATTTGGCGAAGGAATACTTATTAGTCCAGGAAATCCCTGATTTTGTGCGCACTGTAGCCCCGGCAGTGGCACTGCCGGTATGTGAGATACCTTCTCCTAATGCTAAATAATCCCTGGTACGGCTATAACCTCCCCC
>JAUXIB010000054.1 GCA_030621225.1 candidate division FCPU426 bacterium | reverse complement strand
GATCTAAAACCTCCTTTTTGTCTTAGATTATGGCATTTTAGGGTGTCCACTTTTGAACCAAAAACTAATTTAAAACAGTCCACTTTTGAATCTTTACTGACAAAATGTCTTACAGCTATTGACAAATGATAAAGAGGTGGTACATATAAACTAGGGTCGGGCATAGTGGGGGATAGAGGGGTTAAGTAAAGAGCGGCCTTTTTTAGGCCGCTCTTTTATTATACAGGTTCGTAGTGTGGGGCAAGTTCTCTTTAATATTGTAGCCCTCAGTCCTTGGTTTTTAGTCCTGAGTTCCGAGTCCCTTCTTGTTAATTATCTCAGTGTGAATCTTTTCCATCTTTTCCACCAGCGGAAGATAAGGCTGGCCAGCGTTGTTTACCAGCCCGTCGTTCCACCTTATAATAATACGCTGTGTCTTTATGTTCAGGTCTTGCCAATTGCTCCAATGCACACCGAGTATGTAAGGCAGGGAAGCCATCTGGCTGAGACAGCCGTAGTAGACGGCGGCGCGGTCAGCTTGGGCAGGTAGTGCGGAGAGTGGATCATTGTGGAAAGGCGGTGTGTAGAGGCCGGAGTCAAGCGCACTTACATCTAGTCCAGTGAGCAATAACGGGCGACGAGTGCTCTGATGTATTTTTAATATCATGCTCAACTCGCCGCCGTCAAAACCAGCCACATTGCCGGCGGGAGATATGCCGAACGCTATCGCGTCAAAAGCGTGGTAAATTTCCGGATAACGTTCTAACTCCATCACCTGGTCCGGCGTGATAACGCTGCTCAGGACCAGGTGGTTGGGATCAGCATCTTTAATGGTAGCGATCACGAAATCTACGTATTCCTTAAGTAGTATACGGGCGAAGGCTAGGAAGTCATTGAAAGCTGGATCATCGTAACCCTTGGGTTCCGCCTTGTTTGTCGCCAGCTCCGTAAAGGAGGCAAAGGGCGCGCGGTCGGTGTCGGCGCACCACTTTTCATTGAGCTTGGTGATGTCAGCACCGTATTTTTCTTCCAGCCAGGCGACGAAACGCGGCCCACTGTGCGTGCCCCAGAGGTATAGCGGCAGGCAGGAGAGATCCAGCATGCTATCGGTGATATAGCCGCCAAACCAGGAGGACTCACGGCAGTTCTTGGCTATTTTTTTTACTTTCTTTTGCACGGCGGCGCGCCAGCTTGGATTATAAGGATCGACCTTTGGCAGGATCGACCGTCCCCGATAGTTGCCCAGCATGTCGCGCAGGTAAGCACCAGGCTTGGCAAGGGAAAATAGTCTCAGGTTTATGAACAAGAGCATCGGACGTATGTCCTCGCCTTTTTTCGCTTTAAGCGCCTGCTTTTCTTGTTTGCGCAGTTTTTTGATGAAGCTCGGATCACTGTCGGTACTGAGAGAATTAAAGCCCCATCGTTTGAGGGAGCGGCGCGCGTTTTTCTTGTTTATTTTCTTGGCGGATGTCTTTGTGCCGCCGCAGCCGACCGACCAGAGACGCCTACCGTCCGGACCGACCAACCACCAGGCGTTTTGCAGGTATTGGGTGTGTATGAATCCCGTTGCCTCGCCGTTTGGTTCAGGTTTGAATTCAGGGATAGGGGCCAGGCGCGCTTTGCGTGGCCTTTGGTATCGTTTGAGTTCTGATTTCGTCGCGGGGCGCAAGGAAACATCATCCACCAGTAGTAGATCACGGCTGGCGCCGGCCAGTCCGAAAGATATGGTGACGCGATCGTATGTCTCTGGTAACGGCGGCAGCAGGTGCCGGTAGTTTTTCCATCTTAGCCGGGCGGCGGGGTTTAGTTCATGTGATAAAATATCTCCATTCGCCGCGCGAAACTTAAACAATATCTTATTGGTCCAGGGAAAAGCACCGGCGTTGTTTTTATACTGCATGCGAAAGAGATAGCGCTTACCCGGTTCAAGCGGGATGTCCTCGGCGGTAGCCAGCCCGTAGCAGGAGAGATAGTTCTCGGCCCAGGCGTCGCTAAGCTGCACGCACGATTTACCAGTCGGCGCGCCTTCTGTCACCTGTTTGATGATCAGGTGTGAGGGGGTATCCTGTGTGGTGTCTGTCCAATCGCTAGGCAAGCCGCCTTGCCATTTTTCGAAACTGGAGTTGGGCAGGGCAGCGGCCTGAAGAAAAACGGAGAGGGACATTACGAACAGGAACAGGATAATGGAGTGACGCATAGGTTGATTTAACCACAGAGTCACAGAGAACACGGAGAAAGGACTTTTTGAGTTCTCCTTCTCTGTGAATCTTTGTGACCTTTGTGTCTTTGTGGTGAACATGTGGCAAGGCAATTCAAGATTACTCAACGATCTCTTTTATGTTATAAATGTCCTTCGCCTGCGATTCGTGGTAGGTGCGGACGGTGATCTCGGCCAGCAGGCCCAGGGTGATGAACTGAATGCCGATGACGGTAAGCAGGACGGCCAGTAGGGTGAGCGGGTTGCCGGTCATATCCGTTCCCTGTAAAAGTTTCATGGCGATCATCGCGATCCCGCTTAGCCCGGCCAGGAGAAGAGTGACCATGCCGATGCCGCCAAAGATCTGGATGGGGCTGGTGGAATAGCTCTGAAGGAATTTCAAGTTGATCAAGTCCAGGACCACACGCAATGTGCGCCACAGACCGTATTTAGAGTGACCGCGTTGGCGCGAACGGTGGTTGACTGCCAGTTCTCCGACGCTGGCGCCGTTCCATTTCAAGAGAGCGGGTATGAAACGGTGCATTTCACCATAGAGGCGCAGATCCTTGAGCGTTGCCCGGCGGTATAGTTTTAGGGTGCAGCCGTAATCATGCAGGCGGCAGTCCATCACGCGGGAAATGATACCGTTGGCGATGATCGAGGGCAGGCGCCGGCTGAGGAAGGAGTCGCGTCGTTTTTTACGCCAGCCGCTGACCACATCGTAGCCGTGCCGTTTCATTTCCTGAAAAAGGCGCGGGATATCCTTTGCGTCGTTTTGCAGGTCGGCGTCCAGCGCGGCAACGTATTCCCCGCGCGAAAGGTTGAACCCCGCCATCATCGCCGCGGTCTGACCGGTATTGCGGCCCAGACGGACCAAGCGCAGCCAGGCGGGGCGATTCTCTTTTAGCGATTCGTAACTGCCGTCAGTGCTGCCGTCATCGATGATGACCACTTCGGTTTTCTTGTCAAAGGCGCTAATGAAGCTTGTGAGTTCTTTGAGCAGGGGCGCGATGTTTTCTTTTTCGTTGTAGAGGGGGATGACTATGCTTAGATATGGATTTTTAGGCATCTGGATTCCTAGGCCTTTTTAAATAAACTCCTAACATTAAAAAAATCTGTTCGAACCAAGAATAACTGCAATGGCAGCAACACCAGCGACAGGTCGCGGATGATCAGAAACCAACCCACCTTTGCCCCGCCGGAAGTAGAGAAACAGCCGCAGTTGATGTCTATACCGCGCGCCGCGGCTTGCGCCAGCCCGACGCTAAAAGACAGGAAACAGAGAATAAGTATCAGCGCGCATTCGCGTATGTATAAGCCTAGTACTAACAGCAAGCCGCATACCAGTTCCACCCAGGGCAGACCAAGCGAGAAGACATTTATCAGCGCGGCGGGGAGAAAACGATAGTAATATACCGTTTTGGCGAAGGCGGCCGGATGCGCGATCTTATCCAGACTGGCATAGATGAACAGGCCGCCAATCACCAGTCGACAGACTAGGTGCATGTAAGGGTGCTTTATAAGTTTGGAAAACATACTAAAGTTCTCAATATTTTGTATCAGAGTGCCCGGTGTCCCGTATCCGGTATTCCGTGTTCGCTTTATAATTTACTCTATCGGCAATCCCGCTGCTTCCCATGCTTCCGCGCCGCCAAAAAATATTTTTACATCTCCCAGGTTATTGTCGCAGAGTTTTATCGCTAGCTCGATGGAAGAATGACAGTCCGTACCGCCACAGTAGGTGATAAGCGGTCCGGTCGCGGGGAGTTCCCCGAGCAACGGTTCCAAATAGTGGTCGAATTCATCATAGGGCAGATTGAAGGCTCCCTGAATATGCCCCTCGGCATAGTCTTCCGGTATGCGTGCGTCCAGGAAAAGCGCTTCGCCCTTTGAAAAGAGGGCCTGAGCTTCTGCCAGCTTTAGCCAGGGAATACGCTTGCCGTCAGTGCATACGGCCAGGTTTCGCAGTTCCCAAGCCTGGACCAAGGGTATGCCGTTGGGCCGGAGAGCGTTGGCCGCGAGCGCTAAGACGCAGGAGACGGTGATAATAAGCACCGATCTGAGAAATAGAGCGCGACTAAGTAAATGTATTTTCTTCTGCATATTTCTAGCTATTTTAGCGGTAAATAGTGATAAAATCAAGCGTTGCGCTGGCTGTTTGCGGAACATGGGAAGACTGTTTTTCACCACGACGACACGACGCTAACGACTTTTTTTTGATAACGGCACTTACCACGACGACACAACGTTAACGGCTCTTGCTTTTTGATGACGTCATAAGGCGGTAAAAAAATAGGCGACGTTGGTGTTGGGAAAGAAGAACGCAATGATGTTGTGGTGAAAAAGACGTTAGCCGTTACGGTGCGCGTTGGTGTTTAAAAAGAAGAACGTCGTGTCGTCGTGGTGAAAGAGATTTTTTCAATATAGGTAATTATGGATAAAGCGATAACTAAAGCAAAAGAGAACGCCCAGCGATTGCGGGATGAGGCGCGGCGGCGCAAGCTGGATTTTATGGATGTACGTCTGGAATCTGGTCACAGCCTTTCCGTGCTGCTCCAGGATCGCAAACTACAGCGTCTTGCTCACTCGGAAGATGTGGGCGGTGGGGTGCGCGTGCTTTACCGTGGCGCTTGGGGGTTCGCCTGTGTGGATAGCTTGGATTACGCGGATCTGATCTTAGGCCTGGATAATGCCGCGAAGATGGCGCGTGAAAGCGCGCGGTCTCCGGGGAAGACGCGGGGCGGGCGCGGCGAGGTAGTGCTGGCTAAGTATACGGCGATAGAGGACAGTATACGGGTGAGATGCAAACAGGATCCGGACCGGGTGCCGTTGGAAGAAAAAGTAAGTAAATTGCGGTTGTTTGAGCGGGAGGCGATCAGCCAGGGAAGGGGCAAGCTGGCTAATACCATCATCAGCTACGGTGAAAGTAAGGGATGGCGTGTGGTCTGTAATACCTACGGTGCGTTGATCGATAGCCAGGGACTGGGTGTTTCTGTTGCTTGCAATGTTACCGCCAAGCGGGGGATCCTGCGTCAGAACGGTTACGTTGTCAAACGGGGACGGTGCGGTTTTGAGTTGGTCCGTAATATCAAGCCCAAAGATTTTAGCCGTCGTGCCGCGCAGGAGGCCGTAGAACTCTTGACGGCGGTACCACCGCCGGCGGGAAAATTTACCGTAGTGATGAACCCGGCCGTGACGGGGCTTTTTATACATGAAGCACTGGGGCATAACGCGGAAGCTGACGCGGTAGTTGGCGGGGAGTCTATTCTGGCCGGCAAGATCGGCGAGAGAATAGCGTCGCCGGGCGTGAGCGTTGTGGACGATTCTACTATTCCGGGAGCGGTCGGATCTTTTATCTATGACGCCGAGGGTGTGCCGGGTGAAAAAAGGCAGATAATCAAAAACGGAGTGTTGGTTGGCTATATGCATAGTTTGGAGACCGCGGGAAAGCTGGGGGTAACCCCTAATGGCAGCGCCCGGGCCCAGAGTTACGACTGCCGACCGATAGTGCGGATGAGTAATACATATATGAAACCAGGGAAAACAAAACTAAAGAAACTGTTGGCCGGTGTGGAGGACGGTATACTGTTGACGGGAGAGAAATGGGGTTACGTTATGGTGGAAGGCGGCGATTTTACTTGTTGCGCGGGTGGTGGGCGGCGCATACATAAAGGGGAGCTGAAAGAGAGGTTGCGCGACGTAGCGGTTTCCGGCTCCACCCTGGACACCCTGCAGACGATAGACTGCATCTCGGACGATTTCTCCACCGATATGGGTGGTAATTGTGGTAAGGACGGTCAAAGTGCGCTGGTAACAGGCGGTGGGCCGTATGTGAGAGTGAAAGAATTAGTAGTGGGGGGGAGGCGATAGGCGGGATAAGGTATAAGGAATTCTGAATTATGAGTTATGAATTCTGAACAAGGTACACGGTACACGGGATACGGGACACAGAGGGCTGAATAAGGAATTCAAAATTCAAAGTTCAAAATTTGCGGCTAGCTATACGCTGTACGGCAGGGTTGGTCTCGCCTGTCACGTTGCAGCCTTGGCGAAGGCGGAAGCTACGAACTACGAGCTGCGAGCTACGAGTTACGAGACAATGATTGAATTAGAAAAACTAGCAGAGGCCGCATTGGATGGCGTGAAGAAATCCGGGGTCAAGGACGCTCTGGTATCCGTGTCCCGCGGCGAGAGTGTCGGCGTGGAGATCAGAAAGAACACTATATATACTGCGGATTATTCACTTGATTCCGGTATGAGAATAAGGGCTATTTGGCGCGGCGGCACGGGCTATGCCAGCGGTAATCCGCGTGACGCCGAGGAAGCGTACGCCCTGGGGAAAAAGGCGGCCGAACTGGCGCGCGCCAGCCAGCCGGACAAGGATTTTCGCGGGTTGCCCGGGCCGGCACCGGCACGCGGTAAGCCGCGGGGGATATATGACGCCGGGCTGTTGAAACTAACCGCGCCGGAATTGGTGCGCGCCTGTCGGCGCGCGGTGGAGGAGGCGCGGCAGGTAGATGGGGATATCACTGTTGTTTCAGGTGGAGCGGGGAGATATTACAGTGAATCTCTGTTAATGACCACAACGGGGGCGGTGGCCAGTGAGAAGTGGACTTCGGCCGGTATGGGAATCATGGCCGTTTTACGCAGAGGCGGGGAGACGGGTTATTTTTATGATGGCCGCGGTGGTCGGCGATGGGGTGATCTGCGTTGGGCGGGCTTGGGACGCTATGCGGCACGTAAGGCGCGTTCCTATCTGGGCGCGAAAAAACTTGAGACGCGGCGTGTGGACTTGGTGTTATCGCCGCGCAGCGCGCAGGGCATTGTTTCTTCGTTGTGTGACGCGGCGAACGCTGAGGATATTCAGAGGAATCGTAATTTTTTAGTTGATCGCCTTGGTAAAAGAGTAGCTTCCCGCGCTATTACGGTCAGCGACGAACCGTTTATGGCCGGTGCCTACGGTACAGGAACTTATGATGGTGAGGGAGTGCCGCATAAGCCGATGCTGGTGGTGAAAAATGGTGTTTTGAAGTCTCTTTTTCATAATTCCTATACAGCCGGTAAAGCCGGCTGTGTGAGTACAGGTCACGCCAGCGGATTAGGGATGGGAATCAGCGCGACCAATCTGGTGTTGAAAAAAGGCGGACTTACGCGCCGTGAGATGATTAAGTCTGTTAAAGAGGGAATTTTTATCGAAGGCGGCGGATTAGATCCCAACTCCTCAAGTGGTGATATATCGGCGACTATAGATTTCGGTAGGCGTATCCAGAACGGGACGCTGACACACCCGATCAAGAACGCTGTAGTGGGCACCACTATTTTTGAGCTTTTGGCGAGCATAGATGTCGTTTCCAGCGATGTGCAGGTTGAGGCGGGATTGCCGATGCCGGCGATATGTTGTAGGAATATCCTGGTAGCAGGAGGAGGGGGGAGCTAGCCGCCAAGGCGGCTAGCTCCAGAGCAGGAGATCATGGCAATTGTGAAACGGAAGACGTGAAGAAAGTTTTAACCACAACGACACGACGTTAACGACTCTTTACCACCAAGACACCAAGTCACCAAGAAAAATCTTCTTGGTTAACGGCGAGGCCACTCTTCGGTAAGCGGGGAGCACTTGTTGATCTTGAAAGGGACGCTTGAAGGCAAGCGGTAGGCACGGAGGATACGGAGGCACTAAGGAAAAGGGCTGTGGCCTTCTCCGTGTCTTGGTGCCTTGGTGGTGAAAGAAAAAACGTTGTGACGTCGTGGTGAAAAAAGGTGTTTGCCTGTGAACGGTCCGCTGATTTGGACCTCATATATAAAACATGTCTGATAACTTTAGCAAACGAATAGCTTACTCGCTCGCGACCTGGGTAGCGTATTTTTTTACCTTCGTGGTCAACCGCGTACCGCGCCGTACGGCGCTTGGCTTCGGTTCGTTTCTGGGATACATGGTTTATTGCCTGGTTCCCCGGCACCGGAGGATAGCGCGTGATAACCTGAGACATGCTTACCCGGAGATGAGTGTCAATGAGCGGCGGAAGTTGGTGAGAAGGATCTATCGCCATTGGGGACGTAGCGGGGTCGAGGTAGCCAGGTTGTGGACCTATCATAAGCGAGGCGGTGATGGAGAGGTGGTTTTTGAGGGCCTTGAGCATCTGGCGCTGGCGGCCAAGGGCGGGGTATTGGCCACTTGTCACTTGGGCGCTTTCCCCTTGCTGGGCTTGCATGTAAATTCTCAGGGCTATGACGCTGTTTGGGTGATCAGGATGCCTAATTCATCTGGCCTCTACAGGTGGACAGAAGAGATGCTGGTCAACGCTCGGATAAAATGGTTGAGTGACAGGGACCGCAGTCAGACGGTGCGTGAGACGATCAGCGTGCTGAGGGACGGCCGGATAATGGCGCTGATGGTAGACCAGAACCATGGCAGTGAGAGCTTTGTGGAATTCTTCGGTCGCCAGGCCGGAACCGCGCTTGGCCCGGCCACGTTGGCCAAGCGTATTGATGTGCCGCTGCTGCCGGCTTGCATCTATTGGGGCGATGATGATAAGCACCATGTGGTTATTAAGCCGCCGCTTAAGACACGGGAGTCAGATCCTAAAAAAGCCGCGCTGGACTTGATGACCCAGGCTACTCGCCAGGTAGAGGAATGGGTGCGAGCGCATCCTGAGCAGTGGCTGTGGCTGCACCGGCGCTGGAAAGATCGCCCGTCGGAGGAGTCTTAACTCGTGGCTCGTAGCTAGCAGCTCGTAGCTCGAGGCATGTAACGTCTAACGCTGTTTGCAAATCGAGCTACTAACTACGGACTACGAGCTACGCATTTCGTATCCCAATTTAAGTTTGACAGACTAATTGCCATGGGATATACTCCTTTAAATGTCTAAAAGAACTCAAATCTATATCCTAGCGGCTTGCTTTACGCTGGGCCTGACCGGCTGCAGCTTCAAGTATATCGTGATCAAGGCTACCAGTTCGCTGATCGATGATACGATGAGCGCCTTTTACGCCGAAGGGGACACCATTTTGGCAGGGGAGGCGGCGCCCGCTAACCTCAAGCTGGTGGAAGGAATGGCGCGCGGCGCTCCCGATAATACTCATGTGCAAATGGTGGCGGCACAGTTGCTGGGAATGTACGCTTTCGGCTTTCTGGAGGATAGCCTGTTGGACGAGGACGAACAGCAGGCGCGGAATGAACGGGCCAAGGTACTTTACCTGCGCGGCCGCGGCTACGGTATGCGGGCGCTGCAGAAACGCACGGATTTTGAGCGGCTTTGCGGCCAGGACATTGAGGTCTTCAAAGAGGGCCTACGGAAAAGCTACGGAAAAAAGCAGGTGGATATGTTGTTTTGGACTGCTTTTAACTGGGGCTTGTATATAAATTTATCTCGCGATGATATCTCCGCCATTGCCGATAGGGCTAAGGCAACGGCAATGATGGAGCGTGTTGCCGAATTGGACGAAGGATTCTTTTATGGTGGCGCGCGTATGTTCTTGATGGTTAATCATGCTCTTTTGGGCCGTGCCCTGGGCGGTGACCCGGAGCAGGCTGAGGCGGAGTATGAAAGGGCCTGGGCCTTGTCGGGAGAGAAGTTCCTGATCACCAAGTATCTTTTTGCCAAGTTCTACTGTCAGCAGACTCTTGACGAGGAATTGTTTGATAAGCTTATAGAGGAAATTGCCGCCGCGCCGGATGGCTTGTTGCCGGAGCAGGCCTTGGCGAACGCGCTGGCCAAGCGGAAGGCGAAGCGGCTGAGTAAGTTGAAGGAAGAGATGTTCTAATTCGTCTAAGGTCTAAGGTCAAAGGTCGAACGTCAGTTTTAGTTGGACGTTAGACGTTGGGCGTTCAGACGTTTGACGGACTAAAGTGAGGAGGATTCCTTTGAAACATATACTTTCTGTATTGATTGCAGTATTCCTGTTGGCAACAGCACAGGTCCATGCCGCTACCCGCATAAAACTTGCCACCCTGGCGCCTAAGGGCACTACCTGGATGAAGGTGATGGACGAGATGGCCAAGGAGATCAAGACAAAGACTAACGGGGAGGTGAAATTTAAATTTTATTCCGGTGGCGTGATGGGCGATGAGGCCGACGTAATTCGTAAGATACGTTTTGGCCAGGTGCACGGTGGAGGCTTCACCGGCCGGGGGTTGGGCGAGATATTTTCCGCGGAAAGGGTGTTGGAGCTGCCTCGTTTGTTCGAGAACTATGGCGAAGTAGACTGTGTGCTTGACAAGCTGACGCCGGACATCATTGCTGGTTTTGATAAGCAGGGCTTTGTCTTTCTCGGTTGGGCCGAAGCGGGCTTTGTCTATATCTTCAGCAACAAGCCCATCTACTCCCAGGACGACATGAAGGGCGTTAAGATGTGGCTGTGGGAAGGCGATCCCCTGGGCAAGGCCCTGTTCGAGGCGACGGGAATTGTGCCGGTGCCGCTCGATCTGCCTAATGTACTGACCTCGATGCAGACCGGGCTGATCGACGCCGTCTACGCTTCCCCTTACGCGGCTGTTTCCTTTCAGTGGCATACGCGCGTGAAATACATGGTTTCGCAGAAGCTGACCTACGCGACCGGGGCTCTGCTGGTCAGTAAGAAGCAGTTTAATAAGCTCAGTCCCGCAGAGCGGAAGACGGTGAAGGAAGTGTGCGCGGCGCAACTGCGGCGGCTGACCAAGTTGACGCGGGTGGAGAACGATCAGGCGATAGATGAGATCAAGAAGGCGGGCATCAAGATAATTGACATGAAGCAGGATGTCGGTGTAGCGAAGTTGAATAAGGCCAGCCGTGAAGTATACAAGAGTCTGGTTGGCGAGTTATACCCGCAGTCGCTGTTGGATAAGGTTTTGAAGACGAGGGATGGGTGTAGGACGAACAAATGAACGGTATCGGAGTATTAGGGTATCGGTGTATCGGGGTAAAGAGCTACCCTGGCACTCCGTTACTCCGACACTCCGGTACGTTGGTGACAAGTGAAGAAGAGAGCAATCGCTGACAAAATTGACGACCTCTGGGGGTCCTTTGAGAAGGGCTTGCTGGTGACCCTGATGCTGACGATGATCGTATTGGCGGTGGTCCAGATATTCCTGCGCAACTTCTTCTCCTCCGGGATCGACGGCGCGGATATTATTGTTCGTCATCTGGTGCTCTGGGTTGGTTTAGTGGGCGCTTCACTGGCCGCTAAGGAGGAACGGCATCTGTCCATAGATATCGCCTCGCGGCTGATTCCCCCAAAATGGTATGGCCTGGTAGACGCGCTGTTGTGTCTGGTGACCTTTGTGATCTCACTGTTGCTGGTATGGGCCTCCATAACTTTCAACCGGTCAATATATGAATGGGGCGTTGGTAGCATTAGCAAAGGGGTGCCGGCGCTCCTGGCCGGCTTGATCTTGCCGTTGGCTTTCACCGGGGTGGCCCTCCGCTTTCTTTTACGTTCGGTGCGTGGGTTCATCGCTTTTGCGAAGGGCGAGATGAAAAGACAACCGTTTGACGGGAGGGTTTAGAAGAGCTGACCCTAACGGGCACTCCAATATTAAATAGAGTAAGGCCGGCCCTTCGCTTTTTGCTGCGTTCGGTGCGTGGGTTCATCGCTTTCGCCAAGGGCGAGATAAAACAGCTGCCGCTGGATGGGAAAACGTGATAGTTAGTTGAAAGGGCAAGGATGGAACTGTTAGTAGTTATAGTTTTTATTATTCTGGCGCTTCTGGGTACACCGTTGTTCGTGGTCATCGGCGGTCTGGCCTTGATCCTCTACCTGTTGGCTGATATTGGCGAACTGGCCGGTATCGTTAATGAAATGTATACCTTGGCGACCAATCCGGTGTTGCTCACTATTCCCTTGTTTACCTTTGCCGGCTATCTGATGGCTGAGAGCAAGACGCCGCAGCGGCTGGTCAACCTTTCCCGCGCTCTCTTCGCGCCATTGCCGGGCGGCCTGGCCATCGTCTCGCTGATCGCCTGTGCCTTCTTTACTGCTTTCACCGGCGCCTCCGGGGTGACGATCATTGCCCTGGGCGGGTTGCTCTACCCGGTGCTGATCAAGGAAAAATATAACGAGAAGTTCACGCTTGGTTTGTTGACTACTTCCGGCAGTCTGGGCCTTTTGTTCCCACCCAGCCTGGCGATAATCATCTACGGTTTGGTTGCCGGCGTATCGATCAATCAGTTGTTCGTTGCCGGGATCCTGCCGGGGATATTGTTAATCGTCATACTCTCCGTCTACAGCGTCAAGAAAGGGGGCAGCCGCAAACTGGATCGGGCCAGCTGGGAATGGCCTAAGGTGAAGCGCGCGCTATATGACGCGCGCTGGGAATTGCCGATCCCTTTCGTGGTGCTGGTCGGGATCTATAGTGGTAAGCTTACCGTTATCGACGCGGCGGCGACTACCGCTTTTTATGTACTGCTGGTAGAGGTGCTGGCCTATAAGGATATCAGTCTAAAAAAACTGCCGAACGTGATCAAGGAAAGCATGCTGTTGGTCGGCGGCATATTTATCATCATCTGTTCGGCCAAGGCGCTGACCTATTACCTGGTCGATCAGGACGTACCGCAGGACATGCTCGAGTGGATGCAGAGCTTTATCAAGAGCAAGTATACTTTCCTGATCATGCTTAATATCTTCCTGATAATTGTCGGTTGCCTGATGGATATTTTTTCGGCTATCCTGGTGGTGGTGCCCTTGATCGTGCCGATCGCTATTGGCTATGATATCAGCCCAATTCATCTGGGAATCATCTTCCTGACCAACCTGGAGATCGGCTACTCAACGCCGCCGGTCGGGCTTAACCTGTTTATTTCGAGCTTCCGTTTCAAGAAACCGGTGATGAGTCTCTACAAGGCCTCGCTGCCCTTCTTAGTGCTCTTGTTAGCGGCGTTGCTGATCATTACCTATTTTCCGCCGTTATCACTCTTCCTGGTTGATTTATTTAAGATACAATGAGTCCACAGAGCCACAGAGGTCATAGAGGAACGGCTTTCACCACAACGACACGATAAAAGGCTTTCACCACCAAGTTACCATGAAAAAAAGGCCGGTTGCTCAACGCGGGAATTGATGGTAAGAAGGTACAGACGGAAGAACGTACGCTTCAAATCATCAAACCGCGAAAGGAGCAACCGAC
>JAUXIB010000206.1 GCA_030621225.1 candidate division FCPU426 bacterium | reverse complement strand
CGACCGATAAGACACCGCGGAGACCCCCCTACCCCCTCTCCGCGGTTCGCCGCCCACAAGCGCAGGGTAATCCTTCAGGATTTCTTTCCCTTTCAGCCATACGCCGCGCTGCACCAACAACCAGGATTCCCCATACTTTGTAAGACCCTTGAGCTTCGTTTGTGCATCGATCCTGTCCAACCGCGCCTTCAAGTTTTGTCTTTGCAACTTGCCCTTGCTCATATTCGCCTCTTGACAAGAAACCCGTTGTTATGTATATTGAATATCAGATATTCAATTATCATAGATTTCATAATGCTAAAACGAACCCTAGCTGACAAGCTTAAGGCTGACGCCAGCCGCTTCCCGGTGGTCACCTTGACCGGACCGCGCCAATCGGGCAAGACGACCCTGGTTAAGGCGACCTTTAAGGGTTATGAATACGTCTCGCTTGAGCTGCCCGACCAACGTTCCTTTGCCCTGGAGGACCCCAGGGGGTTCCTGGCACAGTTCACGGGGCCGGTGATACTGGACGAAGCGCAGCGCGCGCCGGATCTGTTTTCATACATACAGGTCCTGGTAGACGAGCGGGGTGGAAAACCGGGGCAATACATCCTGACCGGCTCGCAGAACTTCCTGCTGCTGCACCGGATATCGCAGTCGCTAGCCGGTCGTTGTGCGGTACTTCACCTGCTTCCCTTCTGCTTGGCTGAATTGCTAAAGCGCCGGGCCTTCCCGCTGGAGTCGCTGGGCAAGCTGCCGCCCTCTTGCCCCCGCCTGCCGCGCAAAAAGCTATTTGACCTGCTCTTCACCGGCTTCTACCCGGCCATATATGACCGGAAGATACCGCCACAAGATTGGCTGGGCAGCTACTACCAAACCTATCTTGAGCGGGACGTTCGTGACGTGATCAACGTCGGCGACCTTGACTCCTTCAGTCGCTTTGTCCGGCTCTGCGCCGGCCGCAACGGCCAACTGCTCAATCTATCCTCCCTGGCTACTGATTGCGGCATAACCCACTCGACAGCAAAACGCTGGATATCAGTATTAGAAGCCAGCTTTATCATCCTTTTGCTACGCCCGCACCACCACAACTTCGGCAAGCGGCTGATCAAGAGCCCCAAGCTTTACTTTCTCGACAGCGGCCTGCTCTGCTTCCTTCTGCAGGTGGATTCACCCAAGACCCTTTACCAACACGCCTCGCGTGGCGCCATCTTTGAGGGGTTTGTCCTCTCTGAGCTATATAAGAACTTCCTCAACCAGGGTCACCTTCCCCGACTCTTCTTTTGGCGGGATTCCAATGGCCACGAAATAGACATCCTGGTAGAAATAGGGCAAAGGCTCGTTCCCATCGAGGTAAAATCTGGCCAGACAGTAGCATCGGATTTCTTCAACGGTCTCAAACTCTGGCGCGCGCTCAGCGGCAAGGCAAGCGCCCCCGCGGCGCTTTTCTACGGCGGCGACCGCGCCTTCGCCCGTAATGAGGTCGCCGTTTACCCGTGGTACGCGCTATAAGCGACCCCTGAACCGGATTGGTTGGGAGAACGATGATAAAACTAAGTTCCAATAAATTAGCAGATACTGAATACAGCTATTACGCTGTCCCGGAATACACGACTGATACTCCCTATGGTCAGTTCGTATCAGTCCCTGAGTTCAAAGACCGGTACGATTTCAATCAGCTATTCAACTGCCGCTGCCAGCCCGGCCAGGTGGAAGAACTGTTAGCTGAGCTTGAAAAGCTGTATGCGCCTACCGGCGTAAGCTATAGAAAGATAATCGGTCACGACCCCGACACTTTCAATGTCCTGGAGCATGAGCTAACAAAACGCGGCTGGATCGACGAACGGGAGTGGATGTTGGTGCATGATAGAAAACCTGAACGTCCGATCAACCTGGATGTCAAGATCGAGGAGATGAACGCGATGGGCGGTGAAGGGCGAGAAAAGGAGATGATGCAGGCAATGCCCGGGTTAGAGAGAGCTCCCTATCACAAGAACAGCGATAAGTACCTGGGTGGCAAGCTGGTGTTTGCCGTTATGGATGGCAAGCTGGTAGGAACTACGGGGTGGTATATTGTGAATAGCATTGCTCGCTTTCGATATGTTACAACGATTGAAGAGGCAAGGAAGCGTGGCGTAGCTGGAACGATGACCCAGTACATCCAGCAGCATCCGGAAGTAAAGGCTCAAGAAGCCCTGTGCATCTTTTGTTCTGAAGACGGACCACTGCGCTTATATGAGGAGCTGGGGTTCACAAAGCATCTGTTTATGTATGCGTTTCGGGTGGGCGAATAGCAAGCGAGTCATACTACTTCGCTAAAGCTTCGAAGGACAAGTTCTCCCCCCAAAGAAACTCGAAAATCCTTGACTTACCCAACATTGTTTGGTACTATACAGCCATGAGCGTAGTGATCAAGAAAAAGGGCAAACGGAAATACGCCTACCTGGCCTATCGTACTGGAAGCAAGGTTACGCACAAGTACCTCGGCCCCCTCGCCGACCCAGACGTAGCGACAAAGGTGGACAAGCTTCGAGCGGAGAAGGACATCCCGCGGCGCTTCCATCACCTATTCTGGGACGCAGACCCGAAAGCAATAGACCTGCGCGCGAACGCGAGATACGTTATCGAAAGGGTGCTTGAGCTAGGCGACGTGAATGCCTTTTCTTGGCTGCAGCGGCTTTACCCCACCGGGCGCATCATCGAGACGTGCGCGACAAGCAGAAAGGTATCCGCCAAGTCAAAGAACTTCTGGGAGGTATGGTTAGATGCATCCTGAATGCCTGCCCGGCGAGGGAAGAAAAGCTCTCAACGGGCTCAAGCAAGTTGTCCACGGCCACGGCTTCGTCCTCGCCGGCGGCACCGCCCTCGCCCTGCGACTGGGCCACCGGCTATCGGAGGACCTTGATTTCTTCACGACGAATAAGTTTTCGACCGACCGCCTGTTCAGAGAGATCAAGAACCTGCGCCTCTCCCCCGCCGTGCTCCAAGAAGAACAGGGGACGCTGGACATGGTCGCCAACGGTGTGAAGCTGTCTTTCCTTCATTATCCCTATCCCTTCGCCGAAAAGCAATCAGTTCTAAGCGGCGTACCCATCGCCGGGGTAGTGGATATCGCCGCGATGAAGGTGATAGCCATAAGCCAACGCGGGGCGAAGAAGGACTTTTGCGACCTCTACTTCGTGCTCAGGGACATCCCTTTCGCCAAGATCGCGACGAACATGGTCGCGCGTTTCAGCGCGGAAAGGATCAATCCCATTCATATCGGCAAGTCGCTTGTCTTTTTCAACGACGCCGAGGCCGATCCCGAACCCCGCTATCGCGGCAAGGGGCCGCAATGGGAAGCGGTAAAACGCTTCTTCTTCGACAACGTCAAGCAGATGGTGCTCGACCTGGAATTGGCGAGAGAGAAAAGAGCATAGAATTACGCCTCAACACAGTGGCGACCCACTGCGGCCACCCAGAGCATAAGTACAGGGATGTCTAAAGTCAGAGAGAAGATAGTCAAGTTACTCTACAAGCCAAACAGCCGCCCTAGCTATTCTTCGCCTTCCTTCTCTTCCTTCTCGCAGCAGGGGTGAGAAGCGCTATCACCGTGGCATTTTTCTATTTGCTCGGGGGTACAGTTCTCAGGCTTGTCCTTTAGCTCTTCCGGCTTCTGGCACTCTTGCTTTTCCTCGCACATTGTTTCTCTCCTTGTTTGAATTTACCGCCCGCTTTGCTGCCGCTGCCGGGCGCGAGCAAGTTCTTTACGTCATCACTCAGTTTCCGCATACTAGCGTTTTCAATCCTGTAATGGATGAACGAGCCCATGCGCTTGGGCGCCACTAACCCCGCTTCTTTTAGAACGCGCAGGTGCTGGGATACCGCGCTCTGCGTTATGCTGAGGCGCTGGGACAAAGCGCCAACACAAAAGGCATGTTCCTTGAGCAGAAGAAACAGCCGCAAGCGCGTCTCGTCTCCCAGAGCCTTGAACGCGGATCGTATCGGTTGACCCTTTTTCATATAAGTATATACTAATATACTTATATGATGTTGTCAAGAAAAATCCAGAGGGCATATGGAAATAGGAAGGGACATCGTGACCCCGCTGCGGAACCAAGGAAGCGCTAAAAACGGCTCTTCACCACCAAGTTACCATGAAAAAAAGGCCGGTTGCTCAACGCGGGAATTGATGGTAAGAAGGTACAG
This sequence comes from candidate division FCPU426 bacterium, assembly GCA_030621225.1. Classification (GTDB taxonomy): domain Bacteria; phylum Oederibacteriota; class JAUXIB01; order JAUXIB01; family JAUXIB01; genus JAUXIB01. Next base: position 50 of record JAUXIB010000206.1, on the reverse strand, counting down.
ACGGAAGAACGTACGCTTCAAATCATCAAACCGCGAAAGGAGCAACCGAC
>JAUXIB010000261.1 GCA_030621225.1 candidate division FCPU426 bacterium | reverse complement strand
TGTTTTATTCCGTTGCGCGCAAATACCACGAGCGGAAGCTCGTGGAGGAAGCGTTGTGGTCGCCTGCCGGCGACCGTTCGGGACAAGAATACCACGGGCGTTAGCCCGAGGATTCTTATTCCGCAAACTAAAAGACACAAGCCCATCCGGAACAAGAATTCCGCAGGGATTCTTATTGATGTTATCCAGAGAAAGTCGTTTTCTCTGTGTCCTCTGTGACCTCTGTGGCGAAACAGACGTTAGCCGTTACGGTACGGCGTTGGTGTTTGAAAAAATTATGAAGAAAATAAAACGAAAACACTCCCAAATCTTTCTGACCAACCATCGTATCGTCCGCCGTCTGGTCGACCTCTCCCAGGCAGGCCCCGGTGATACAGTCTTGGAGATCGGCCCAGGCAAAGGCATACTCACCAAAAATTTGCTGCTACGCGGTGTAAAACTTGTCGCGGTAGAAATTGACGCCTCTCTCTGCGCACTGCTGCGCGGTAAATTCGCCCAGGAGATCCAAACGGGGCAGCTAGAGCTGCACCACGCCGATTTCTTGCGCTGCAAATCGACACAACTGGTCCCGGCGGGATCTTCAGTGGTCGCCAATCTTCCCTACCACATATCCACTCCGATCGTTCTCAAACTGCTCGAGGACATCCCCCATTTCAGCCGCATGCTATTGACCCTGCAGCAAGAGTTCGTTAGTCGCCTGACCGCGGAACCAGGCACGAAAGCCTACGGGGCTCTTTCCGTTTTCCTGCGCTGCCGCGCCCGGGCCAGACGCGCGCTAAAAATAGGGCGACGCAGTTTTCGTCCCTCTCCCACGGTGGATTCAGCAGCCGCACTGATCCAGGCCTTTAACCAGCCTGAAATCCCGAACGTCCCCGGGCCGGATTTTTCTCATTTCGTCCAAATGCTCTTCTCCCAGCGCCGCAAGAAATTGATCGGCGCCTTGGCTATCCTGAGCAAAAAAAGCATCTCGCGCGAAGCAATAACCTCGCTCCTTAATAAGCTGGAACTAGATGGCTCTCAACGGGCAGGCATGTTCTCTGAAGTAGAGTTATGGAAACTCTATCTAGCGTGGCAAATAAGGATAAAAGAGGAGCGCGGATTACTAGAACCCTTTGCCTACGGTTAAAGTCATAAGCAGGAGATTAAAAGTAGACTCGCAGGGAACCCACTCTCCGCTCCCCGCATCAAAACGAACCTCGCCCAGGTTTATCTTCGGACGGTGCAAAGTGAAGTTAAAACCTATCTCGGTCCTTGATTCCGTAAAAACCCATAAGCCGAAGCCATAGACCATGCCGATCCCGCTGCCGCTGAAAGTCGGCCACTCGGCCTTGTTTATTTCACCTATCTCTTCGGCATCTATCATCGCCCCCAGTTCGTGGTCGTAATTGATGACCGGCGGCGCCGGCACCAATTCGTCTCCATCCCAGATATCGATAAGCGTGGTTAGTCCCTCCTGGCTGAGATCGGAACTCATCTTGTAGAACCCCGGGCCAATACAAATGTAAGGTTTGATCACAGACTCCTGCGAGGAAAGGCAGAGGGTGAATGTAAGCGGCATAACCCTGACGTTTACTCGTTTGCCCTCCAGCGGCGTATCGCGCACCAAAAAATACAGTTCCCCCAGCCCGGTAGAAGAACTGCCGGACCCGCCGCTCAACTGGAGTGAAAGGATCCAGAACAAGCTCTGCCTGAATTTCACTCCGTAGTAGAAACTGCTGGCGAACTCATCACCAAACTGCCCGTAGGGTTTAAAAAGGAAGTAGTCCAGCAAAAAACGGGTATCCGCCTGCACCGCAGGCGTCAGTGCGCAGAAAACAAGAAGTATAATTAATAATTTCTTTCTCATCCGTTTCATTGTATCCCCGATAGATCTGTTTGTCAACCAATGCAAGCACAACAAAAACGTCTTTCTCACCACAGAGCCACAGAGAGCACTGAGAACTCACAGAGAAAAATCTTTTTTTCTTACCGCCTTTGCCCACTTCTTCACACCAACATCAAACTACTCTATAATTAACAGCAACACAAAACCCAAATCATAAAACATCTATGTCGTTCTTGAAAACGCTCTTTGCCGTTCCTCTGTGAACTCTGTGACCTCTGTGGCTCCCTGCCTTTCGACGTTATTCAAAAGGACTTCTCTCAAGTCGTTCCTCCGTGTTCTCTGTGCCTCTGTGGTTAAAAAACCTCATGGGCCTCTCTTACTTCTTACTTCCTTGTTTCCCCTCCCTCTTATAATCCTCCAGTATGCGGCGATGGTCAAACGCTATCTGCTCGGGCAATGAATCCCAAGCGAAAAAGCCCAGTTCCGCTGCGTCATCGGCGGCCTGCGCCTTTCCCTCGGCCTCAATCACGAAAACAATCCCGACCGTCGGACCACGCGGATCACGTCGCGGATCGGAATATACCCCTAACATACGCATGTCAACAACCCGCAGCCCCGTCTCCTCCTCCGTCTCCCTACTCAAAGCCTCACCAACTGTTTCGCCACGATCCACAAAACCACCGGGCAAGGCCCAGCCAAGCGGAGGATTCTTGCGTTTTATAAGCAGCACTTTCCCCGCCCGCTCCAAGAGAGCGTCAACCGTCAAACGAAGCTGAGCGGTCTTTTCCCTGCTCATCTTTTCCCCAAGTTAGATCACGCCCTATTGCAGAAACGACCAGCGAGTCTCCC
>JAUXIB010000115.1 GCA_030621225.1 candidate division FCPU426 bacterium | reverse complement strand
ATACCAGCACGGCCAGGACTGGGCCGGCGCGAAAGAGGCCGCCAAAATATTATTACTGGGCAGAGTAGGCGGTAGTTTTATGAAAATAGTGATCGGCATACCAATGGCGGTGTTAATAATTTATCGGATGTTTCAATGAAGTGGTTAAAGACAGTATCTAGTATCTGGTATCTAGTTTTGCTTATGGATTTAGCTGAACGAGCTACGAGCTACGAGCTACGAGCTACGAAATGAATATCCTCGACATAATTTTAGCAATCATCCTCGTCACCTGTGCCGCGGTGGGCATCGGCGTCGGCATCGTTCGTTTCTTCTTTGCGTGCTTTTCGCTAGCCACAGGCATCTATCTGGCCAAGTTATTCTACAAGCCCCTGGGAGCTGAGCTGTGCGAACTATTTGACAAACTGCCCCCTGCCTCGGCCACCGCCGCCGCTTCATTTATCATATTCTTCTTCTCCACCATAATCATCTTCCAAGTCGGACTAGCCTTATTGAAAATGATGCAAGCTTTGAAGGTACGCTGGCTAGACAGGTTATTGGGCGGATTAATAATGATGGTGGTTGCCTGGGGGGCTTGCGGCTTCCTGATCAAGCTGTTAACGCTCTCGAGCAAGCCGGCAATGCAGTCACTTCTGAAAGGATCATTCCTGCAGCAGTATATTCTTTTACCGCTTGAATTCCTAGGCCTATAATAAGTCGTTGGTCGTTAGTATCTGGTATCTGGTTGGTCCTTCGGACACTCCAATATTAAACAGAATTTGGTCGGTCTTCGGACACTCCAATATATTAAAAGTTTGGTTGCAAACCAAATACTAAATACCCATGTCCGCCATAGACTCTTGTCAGGCCATAGCCCAACGGGCAACGGCTGATGACGAAGGCGGAAACGACTAGCGACTACTCAATGCTTACTTACCAGGCAACGGACTCGGCATAACAGATGGAAAAAGGTCCTCTCCCTCTGCCGGCTTAGCCTGATCCAGCTTGCCCTGACAGAACACGACCTTTTCTCTCGCCAGGCGCACCCATTTACTTTCCGGAGTACTGTAGAAATCCAGTACGGCCTGATAACTCCATAGCGCTTGTCGATAGTCCTGCTGACTTTCAAATTCTTCACCGTTACGGAATTCCACTTTAGCCCGGTGAATTATCTCCGCGTAGGCCATGATATACACGATGATCAAAGCCAAAACTATCAGAACCGTGCGCTGAAACCAGTCTTTGTTGTATAATTTTTCGCTCATTTCATCTCCTCCTTCATAGCTGTCTTAATCAGATCCATATTCCCCTCCACTAAAGGGAACGGGGATCATCCCCCCCACCTTTGTCCTCCCCCTCCAGGGGGGAGGAAAGTCTATATCCGCGGTACGAACACTGGAAGTGTTCTCGTGGCTTCTTACCACCCGATATTTTAGTGAGAAGCCACAAATCAGCGTCCTCAATCCGCGTCTCCAATCCGCGCACTCCGCGTCCCCAATCCGCGCACTCCGCGTTCCTAATCTGCGTAATCCGCGTCTCCAATCCACGCACTCCGCGTTCCTAATCTGCGTAATCCGCGTCCTAGAATTGCTCAAGAAAACGCAGATCGTTCTCATAGAACAACCGGATATCATCTATGCGATGCCGCATCATAGCAACGCGCTCCAAACCAAAACCAAAGGCCAATCCCTGATATCGCTCGGCATCGTAACCTACCTTCTCGAACACCGCCGGATCCGTCATGCCCGCGCCGACAACCTCGATCCAGCCCTGTCCCTTACAGGTGGCGCAGCCTTTACCGGCACAGAGCGCGCAGGAAAAATCCACCTCCGCCGACGGCTCAGTGAAAGGAAAGTAATGCGGACGAAAACGAATTTTTGCCTCCGGCCCCAGCATCGCTTGCGCATAGCACTCTAACAGTCCCTTTAAATCACTGAAACTGACATTCTCGTCCACGATCAAGCCGTCTATCTGATGAAAAATAGGAAAATGCGTAGCGTCAACAGCATCGCTACGATAACACTTGCCGGCCGCCATCACACGCAACGGCGGCTTCATTTTTTCCATCGCGTGGATCTGGACAGTCGAGGTCTGGCAACGTAACAACAGACCGCCCTCCAAATAAAAGGTATCCGTCAGATCACGCGAGGGGTGGTCCGCCGGCGTATTCAAAGCGTCAAAGTTATACCATTCAGTCTCTAACTCCGGCACATCCAGCTCACTAAAGCCGAAAGAACGGAAAAACTCCAACGATTCCTCCATCACTTGAATCAGCGGATGCGGACGCCCGCTAGCCTGCGTGCGTTCCGGTAAGGTCAGATCCGTTTTCACCTCTAATTTCTTTTTCGTATCCTCGCCGAACAAGCGGGCTTCCAGTTTATCCAGCGCTTCACTTAATTCTTTCTTGAGCAGGTTCGTTTCCCGGCCGATCTGTTTCTTTTCTTCCTGAGACAGCGAACTCAGACCACGCAACAAGAGGGTCAGTTCCCCTTTCCTGCCCAAAAAAGCAACGCGTACCTTTTCCAAAGCCTGACGGTCTTTAACAGACTCCAAGCGCTCGTAAAATGTTTTTTTGATCTCTTTAAGGTCAGTCTTAGGCATCAACTCAGGGTAAACAATGATGGGGTTAAAAAAGCAAACGGTATCAATCTTTCTGGCCGTTCACAGGCTTGCTCTCTGTCTTTAGGGGCTCCACCTGCTCAACTAAACGCTGAAAACGCAGATAAGTCTGGATGGATCCATCCTCCTCAAATTCCAGCCACACACGTTCCAGCCGCTTCTTTAATTTTTCCTTTTCCATCTTCTCTCCGCGTTTACAATCAGCGGTCCGGCCGCCACCGGCGGCCCCGTGGGTTCCCCCCTTTTAATATCACTTCAGAGAGGGAAACATTGCAGTTCCCTCCCCCCTGGAGGGGGAGGGCTAGGGTGAGGGGGTATATCATTATCCCCCCTCCCTCTAAAATATCCAATTCAACCCGCTCCCGGCCTTACTCTATTTAACACTGGAGTGCACGTAGTGCCTCCCTCCAGGGGAGGGAGATTGCCTGATCACTTGTGCCAACCCTTCAGGGAATCTTCTCGATTTTAGCGACCGTTCCGCGCAATCCGCGTTTTAATCCGCGCTTTCAGCTTTGCTTAGCGATCTCCACAGCAATGATCCCAAAAGCCACTGCCACATTAAATGATTCCACCTTTCCCGCCATCGGGATAGTCACCATTTGTTGGCAAAGAACGCTCAACTCACCGCTCAGGCCACTACCCTCCGCGCCCACCAGAAAGGCCGCCGGTCTTTCAAAGCTCACCTCCCAGGGGGCCTTCCCGCCCAACGGCACCGCCCCATAAACACGGTACTTTCCCCGCGCCAAGGCGACGGATATCTCATCTTTCCCCGCACCGCTAAACAGCGGCAAACCAAAGACGGCCCCGGCCGAACCGCGTACCGCTTTGGCTGAATAAGGATCGGCACAGCCACCGCAAAAAACCAACCCCGATACACCCGCAGCGCGCGCTGTGCGAATTATCGCGCCGATATTCCCTGGATCTTGCACTCCTTCCAAGACAGTCAGAAAATTTTTTCCATCGCAAAAATCGTTCAGCCCACCGGCCTCGTCCGGCATACGAGCTACCGCCAGCACTCCCTGCGGACTGGGAACATCACTCAGCCCACGGATTATCTGTGCCGAAAGACTAAAAAGGGGCACTCCACATCGCACCGCTTGCCGAACCAGTAATTGATTGTCCTCTTTAGCGGAGGCATCGCCGGAAAAATATAAACCGTCCAATGGATGACGCTCAGCGAGAGCCGCCTCGATCACCTTCGGGCCTTCAACCAGAAACCTGCGCTCCTGCCGTCGGCCTTTGCTTCGCCGCAGCGAACGCAAGACCTTGACCGCTCGACTGTGATCCCCCAATGTCTGGATCCGCAGGCTTGCTTTCGGGTTGGTCATAACTTCTAACTGGCGCTACCCGAATCCTGCGTAGCGCTGGATTTCATCTCACGCAACAAGAAATCCAATCCGCTCGGGTCTTCCACCGCCAGTTTAGCCAGCATCTTCCTGTTTATCTTCACGCCGCCGACAGCCAAGGCGTGGATAAAACTCGAATAGCTCATTCCCTCGCCGCGGCAAGCGGCGTTGATCCGCGTAATCCATAAACTGCGGAATTCCCGGGCCCGCACCTTACGGTCACGTGTGGCATAGGCCATAGCCCGGTTCAATGCTTCGCGGGCAGTACGATAGGTAGATTTTCTGCGACCCCAAAAGCCTTTTACGGCCCTGAACAACCGCCGTTTTCTCTTTTTCTTCTGAATACCTCTTTTTACTCTCGCCATTTCTTATTTCTCCTTTACCACGTTCGACGTTCAGACCTTTGACAGCCAGCCCTGAGCGAATGAAATGAGTCGAAGGGTTCGACGTACTCCCCCCATATCCCGAGCCCCTTTTTTCCTTTTTACTTTTTAATTTTTACTTCTCGCCCCCGACCCCCGTGTCCCGTGTCCCGTGTTCCGTGTACTTAGAACCTGCCACTAGCATTTGTAATATCGGTTTGTCCCCGGAGGGGGGAACCTTCTTAACCAAATCACGTATACAAATACGGCATCAAACGCTCCACCTTCTTGCGCTCCACCTTGCTCACCTGACCGTCCCGGCGCAACTGCCGCTTGCGTTTAGCCGGTTTGGAAGACATCATATGCCGCGCGCCGGATTTTCTCCTGAGCAGCTTGCCGCCCTTACTGACTTTAAACCTTTTGGCGCTGGCCTTGTTTGTTTTCTGTTTAGGCATCTCTCAACTTTCCCTATTTAAACATTACCCTGTACGGGCGGTCCGCGAACCGCCCGCTATAGCCCAACGAACGAAGGCGAGTATTCACCTCCGGCGTTTCCGCGTTCTCCGCGATGGTTCCGCGCACTCCGCGAAACAGGTTTTCGACACTATCAACCTAATTACTCTTCCTTCTCCGCCTCCACTGTCGACTTTGCTTCCGTCTCCGTCTCCGCTCCCGACTTTGCTTCCGTCTCTGCCTTTGCTGCCGCTGCCGCCTTGGCCTTTGCCTTCGCAATCGTAGATTTCTTCTCTTTCCTGGCCCCTACCGGCAGCTTAGGCACTAAAGTCATCATCATGGTATTGAAATTATCTTTAGCCAAATGCTTTTCCACTTTTGATAGATCGGCCACCGCGTCCATAACCTTCTTGGCCACGTCTACCCCGCGGTCCTTATAGATCATCTCGCGGCCACGGCGGAAAACGATAGTGACTTTAACATTATCGCCTTTTTCCAAAAACCCCCTAATGTGCCGCACTTTCGTATCAAGATCGTGCGCATCGATCTTCGGCCGAAACTTCACTTCCTTGAGCGATCTACCCTTCTGTCGATTACGCTTGCTCTTCTTCTTGAGGTCGTAAAGATGTTTGCCGTAATCAATTATCCGGCAAACCGGAGGACGAGCATCAGCGTCAACCTCCACCAGATCCATCCCCTTGCCACGAGCCAAGGCCAAGGCTTCCGGGGTGGCCATCTCACCTAGCTTTTCACCTTTACCAGCGATAACCACCACACGGGGAACACGGATACGCTCATTCATCCGTGCTTTCGGCGTCCTCTTACGATGCTTATTAATCAGCGCACCTCCTTGTTAGACCTCTATTTCAGAGATAACCTACAATAATATAAAGCCACCATGAGAACAAGCCCATAGCACCCATAGTATAATCCAGAAAACTAGAAAGTCAACCCGTAAACTGTATTCTGTATTCCTACATTAAACCCAACTATGGTTCAAGCTCTGGTTTTATCATCTCCAGAAAAGCCTCCACCGTCATAAATCCCAGATCTCCCTTCTCGCGCGAACGAGGCGCCAGACCGTCCCCCTCCTGCTCCTTGGCCCCGACCACACCCATATAGGGGATCTTCTTCAGTTGAGCATCGCGTATCTTATAACCCAGTTTCTCATTGCGCCAGTCTACTTCCACCCGCACCCCGGCCTCTTTGAGCAAAGCTGATACCTTATCCGCATGACCCATAAATTTCTCAGAAACCGGCAATATTATCACCTGTAACGGCGAAAGCCAGGTGGGCAATGCACCGGCGTGATGTTCCAATAGGCAACCCACGAACCTCTCCATAGAGCCGAGTACGGTGCGATGTACCATCACCACCCGTTTTTCCTTCCCGTCCTTGTCAACATAGTTGACATCAAGTCGCTCTGGGATGTTAAAATCGCACTGGATGGTCGGTCCCTGCCAACCGCGACCGATAGCATCGATCAGCTGTATGTCTATCTTCGGCCCGTAGAAAGCGCCACCACCCTCATCAACCTGGTATTCCATATTTTTACTCTTCAGAGCTTTTTTGAGCGCCTGGGTGGCCGTCTCCCAGTCTGCAACGTTACCTATCGATGTCTCCGGCCGGGTACTTAAAGTAACAACATATTTATCAAAGCCAAAAGCCTTCATCATATATTGCATTAATTCTATGGTTCCCACCAATTCATCCACTATCTGCTCAGGAGTACAAAAGATATGGGCATCGTCCTGCGTAAAGCCACGTACGCGCAACATGCCGTGCAATACCCCCGAACGCTCGTAACGATAGACCGTACCCAACTCGCCCCAACGCATCGGCAATTCCCGATAGCTCCGCTTACGAGTCTTATACATCAGGATATGCGCCGGACAATTCATCGGCTTGATGTAATATTCCTGGCCATCAACGTCCATCGGCGCGTACATATCATCTTTGAAATTTTCCAAATGCCCAGACTTCCTCCACATCTCTGCCTTGGCTATATGCGGCGTATAGACCAATTCATAGCCTCTTTTATAATGCTCGCGACGCCAGAAGCTCTCGATGATATCTCGCAGGCGTCCGCCCTTAGGCAGCCAGTGGATCAATCCGGGACCGGCCTGCTCAAAAATAGAGAAATATTCCAACGCTTTTCCCAAACGACGGTGATCCCGTTTCTCCGCCTCCTCGCGCATTTCAAGGTGTTCCGCCAATTCTTTTTTTTCGGCAAAGGCCGTGCCGTAGATCCGCTGCAACATTTGTTTCTTTTCGTCACCCCGCCAGTAAGCGCCGGCCAGGCTGAGCAATTTAAAAGCATTCAACCTGCCGGTAGATGGCAAATGCGGTCCACGACAAAGATCCAGGAAGTCCCCCTGGCCATAGAGCGAGACCGGCCCCTCCGCTATCTCCTCTAACAGCTCAAGCTTATAACTTTCTCCCAGCTTCTTAAATTCCCCCTTCGCCTCGTCCAGCGACACCTCCCGCCGCTCCAGGGGAATGTTCTCTTTGACTATCTTATTCATCACCGCTTCGATCTTGGGCAGGTCCTCAGGCACGAACTTATGCTCTAAGTCAAAATCATAATAGAAGCCGTCTGATATCGTCGGCCCAATAGCGTATTTAGCGTCCGGGAAGAGCCTTTTTACCGCCTGAGCCATAACATGCGCGGTGGTATGACGCAAGATCTCCAAGCCTTCTTCACTTGAAAGCTCTATTTCTTTTTGCTTGCCGCCACCAATGTCTATCTGTATTTTTTTACTCATCTTTTCCTCGTGTAGCTAGTAGCTAGTAGCTCGTAGCTCGTTCAGCTGAATCCGTAAGCAAAACTAGATACCAGATACTAGATACGAGATACTAAAATGATATTCCGTGTCCTAGACTATCTTCATTGCTTTAAGCGCCTCTAGTTGCTTCTCCGATGTAGCCATCGCCGCCCGGGCCATCAGCTTGCCGCCGAAGCTCGCCGGGGCAAAGGTGAAATCAGCTCCCGCCTGACGAAACTTGGTGAATTCGTCCTCCGACTTAGCCAGCGCCAAAATACGCAGGTCCTTACATACTCCCCTGTTTTTAAGATCCTTGGCCTGCAGAATAACAAAAGCATTGGCGGCATCATCGTCCGAGCAGGCGACCAACGTGCGCGCGCTGCTGATACGCGCCTGCAACAGGATATCGTCGTCAGAGGCGTCACCAACCACCGGGATCGCTTTTTTTTCAGGGATAGCAGCCAGCGCAGTGCTGTCCCTATCTATCACCACCACCATCTCACCCAACCTGATCAGTTCGCTTATTATCTTCAGCCCTACCTCCGAAAGACCACAGACCATAAC
>JAUXIB010000200.1 GCA_030621225.1 candidate division FCPU426 bacterium | reverse complement strand
GGCGTTGGCGATATCTGGTTTTGCGGGGAGTTCGAGAAACCTTGTGATCCCCATTACGGCAAGCCGCTGGCTGGTGTGGCCAGGCCTACCGGCAGCGAGACCCGCACGGTTAAGGAACTTATTTACGGTGACATAGAAGGATTGCCGGACGAACTGGAGCTGCATTTTCACCTGGACAACAACGGCGGCAAGCTGGCTCATCAGGTGACCTTGCGCATAACTTACGATCTGCTTGTCGGGCCTAGATTGCCGAAAAAGTGGAGGATGAAAGATTTTGACCGGGTCAGAGCGAAGGCAAAATGGAAGAATATTTTTGTGCGGCATACCTTGGACCGGGGGCTGACGCCGTATGAAACCAAGGAGTTTGTTGTCAGTGGCCTGGATATCAAGGAGCAGCGCGAGCGTTGTTTTGAGCACGGTAATTATATCTGGTCCATTCGTGTTCAGGTGGAGATCTTGAACGAGGATTGGAAGCTTGCCAATAATGTTCGGGTACATCAAGTGGATGTATCGGTTGATTAAGAGAAACGCGGATTACGCGGATAAAGGCATCGCGGATTACGCGGATTCAAGGATATGCCAGTGTGATAGAGTTGTTGGCCGCATACTTTGTGGCCTACCGCAGGGGGGTTCATTGCGGCTGTTTTCTGTTGTTGGTTATTAGCCCTTTTTGCCCTGAGCGAGCAAAGCGAGTCGAAGGGTTGTTCGTTTGCGATAGACGATAGACGAACGACGACCATCTCCTTTCGATAATTATGCCCAAGCCCAAGAGAAAAAAGCCTTCTAAGAAAAAAACTTCTAAGACAGGAGCAGATGGCCTCAAACGCGTTGCCATCAACCGCAAGGCGCGGCACCTCTATGAGTTCATCGAGCATTATGAGGCCGGGATTTCATTGCAGGGCAATGAGGTCAAGGGGATACGGGAGTCGGGGGCTGATCTTAAGGACTCTTTTGTGCGCATCGAGGACGGTCAGGCTGTAGCGATCGGTATTCACATCGCCAAGTATAGCAATGACGGCGCCGCGGATTACAATCCACTGCGTGAGCGGCGACTGCTGCTGCACAAGCGCGAGATCAAGAAGATCGTCGGGCGCATCAATGAAAAAGGCTACACCGCGATCCCCGTGGAGATGTATTTCAAGGGCAGCTATTTGAAGATGAAGTTGGGCGTGGCGCGGGGTAAGCGCTCTTTTGATAAGAAGCAGGCCTTGAAGGAACGCGACATCGCCCGTCAGATGCAGCGGGAGATAAAGGATCAGCGGTAATCTGGAAGGCTTAGTTATCGCGTGTCGCTTGTCGCGGGTCTCGTGTCAACCGCTACGCTTAATCCGAGAATCGAAATTCGAAATTAGACCACAACCAAAAATCACCGACATTTCTCGAATGTCGATTTTCGATTGTTCTACCAAATTATTCGCTACTATTTATCAAAACAGATATGGAAGCGAATAATTTGGTGGAGACGATGGGATTTGACCCGCTTCCGTCGCTTCGCTCCCCGAGGGGGAAGACTCCCCCTTGGCGCTTTGCCTCTTCGATGACACCAGGCGGCTTCGCTGACACCCCCTCCTATCGTGAGGGAATATCCTCCCTCACACTCCCACTCGGTCGTGGGTTCACATATATTTGGTGGAGACGATGGGATTTGAACCCACGACCTCAGGCTTGCAAAGCCCGCGCTCTCCCAACTGAGCTACGTCCCCGTGAATAATTGCCCTTCTATAAAAAAATATAGTTGAAGGGCAATTATTCACAGAGCCCCCGCGTCTACCCCTGCGCCTGTCTGCCGATAGGCAGACGCTGGGGTGCGGGGGCGGTCTAATTTCGATTTTCGAATCTCAAGTAAGCCAAGCTAACCGCCTGCCAAGCGACGTTATTATACCACAAAGACCGGCGTAGTGGCCGACCTCTGTGTCGGCCTGGGGAGGAGGCAGAGCTCCTCCCCTACACTGACATATTGACAACCGGCAACTACAGTGCTATGATTCATTTGTTCTTTGACATTAGAATATGGGGGTGACAGGCTTCGATCTTGTCACAGAGGCTAGGGTTGCATGCCGAGGTCCCACCCGCTCGCTAAAACAGGTGGAACACCAATAAGTGCTAATAATAATCTAGCGCTGGCCGCTTAAATAGTGGTCCGTCGGTTCCTCAACGCCTGCTAGGGGAAACTGACGTTGCAGCAGGCTGGTTCACCAAGTGGTTGCTTCTAACGCTTGGGGGATGAGATTTACATGAAGCTGGTCCTAACAACCCCGCCCGCGGGACGGTTAGGATGAGATCCAAGGCGGGATAAGCATGTAGTGGCCCTGACCAAAGGGACGAGGGACCCGGGTTCGATTCCCGGCACCTCCACCAAATTATTTGCTTCCACATCTGTTTTGATAAGTGGAAGCTAATAATTTGGTAGAACAATCGAAAATCGATATTCGAGAAATGTAAGTGATTTTCGGTTGTGGTCTAATCTCAAATTTCGATTCTCGGACTTATTGCGGTCTACTGAGGGCCGCGCATCCACACAACATACAACAAGAGCGCGGGTCATACCGGGACAATAGAAAATTTAATGGCCGGTGCTCTACTTTCTACTGCTCAAAGCATTTTGTTGCAGCGAATAATTTAGTAGAACAATCGAGATTCAACCATGTAGTGTAGGGGCGGTTCGTGAACCGCCTTTATTCTAGAATCTCGGATTTCAATTCTCGAAGATTAGACAGGACCCGAGACTCAAGACCCATGATACGAGGCGCGGGTTTTTTTATTATGATCATTATCATCAACGGCTCTTGCGGCGTTAAAGTCGTTAACGCTGCCTGTCTCGTCGACTTGTCGCGCCGTAGCACGAAGTGCGAGGTAGGATGACAAAGACGGATGTCGTCGTGGTAAAAAAGTTTTTCATCGTGACGTTATCCAAAGAAGATTTTCTCAAGTCGTTCCTCTGTGATCTCTGTGACCTCTGTGGCGAATTAGCCGTTATCCAGAAAAAGGCCGTTAACGTTGTGTCGTTGTGGTGAAAAAATAATTAAATAAACTCTTGACACTCGTTTCATATGTAGTATAATCCTCGCTTGGAGCAAAAGTCCGATGGTTATGAGGAAACTTGCCCGTTCGCGGGTATTTTTATTCCTCCACTGGATTTAGCATATTTTCGCGGAGGCCGCAGTAGCATCGCGGGAGGCGTGGAAGCAGAGGTGTTCTACGCAGTCAGCGAATGTTCAGCGGAAGCCGCGTTTCGTTCTTTGAAAACTGAATAAGGCATCTTAGCGGGTCCGTCGGTGGACAGACGGGGTTTTCAAAAGCCCTGGCTGATTCACTTGACTGACAATTTTGTTTTGTTAATTTGAGTCAGCAAACTTTTGGAAAAATCGAAGATCTATCTTGCTCTACCTAGCTTCGGCGAAGTAGGACTTGGTGGATACAATAAATTCTATGAGAGTTTGATTCTGGCTCAGGACGAACGCTGGCGGTGCGTATTAGGCATGCAAGTCGAGCGAGAATGTAGCCTTCGGGTTACTAGTAAAGCGGCAAACGGGTGAGTAATACCTGGATAATCTGCCCTTCAGTTCGGAACAACATCGGGAAACCGGTGCTAATTCCGGATAAGCTCACGCCATCGCATGATGGCGCGGGAAAAGGTGGCCTCTATTTATAAGCTATCGCTGATGGATGAGTTCAGGCCCCATTAGCTTGTTGGTAGGGTAACGGCCTACCAAGGCAACGATGGGTAACCGGCCTGAGAGGGTGACCGGTCACACTGGGACTGAGATACGGCCCAGACTCCTACGGGAGGCAGCAGCTTGGAATTTTGGACAATGGGCGAAAGCCTGATCCAGCGACACCGCGTGGGTGAGAAGGCGGTAACACGTCGTAAAGCCCTTTTAGGGGGAAAGAAAAGAGCAGGGTTAATATCTCTGCTTATTGACGTTACCCCCAGAAAAAGCCACGGCTAACTCTGTGCCAGCAGCCGCGGTTATACAGAGGTGGCAAGCGTTGTCCGGAATTACTGGGCGTAAAGGGCTCGTAGGCGGTTAGATAAGTCGTGTGTGAAAGCCCACAGCTTAACTGTGGAAGTGCATTCGATACTGTCTAGCTTGAGTACAGGAGAGGAGAGCGGAATTCCTAATGTAGCGGTGGAATGCGTAGATATTAGGAGGAACACCGGTGGCGAAGGCGGCTCTCTGGTCTGATACTGACGCTGAGGAGCGAAAGCTAGGGTAGCAAACAGGCTTAGATACCCTGGTAGTCCTAGCTGTAAACGATGGGTACTAGGTGTGGGAGGTATCGACCCCTTCTGTGCCGAAGCTAACGCATTAAGTGCCCCGCCTGGGGAGTACGATCGCAAGATTGAAACTCAAAGGAATTGACGGGGGCCCGCACAAGCGGTGGAGCATGTTGCTCAATTCGATGCAACGCGAAGAACCTTACCCGGGCTAGAATTCCTATTGACCGCCACCGAAAGGTGGTTTTCCTCCGGGACAATAGGAAAGGTGCTGCATGGCTGTCGCCAGCTCGTGTCGTGAGATGTTGGGTTAAGTCCCGCAACGAGC
>JAUXIB010000059.1 GCA_030621225.1 candidate division FCPU426 bacterium | reverse complement strand
CATCTATCAGATCGTTAACATGTACGATCTCGGGTTTGGCTCCGGCGAGGGAGAAGGCGTAAGCCGTCTCCTCATCACAATTGATGCCATAACCTGTAAGGACTAGTACTTTTGGTTTGCTCATTGTTCTTGTATTTAGTATTTCGTATCGCGCATTGCGTTGCTTCCGCTCAATACGCAATACCCAATACGCAATACGGATTAGTAATCCCTAAATCTCCGCTTATACGCCTCCTCCAAATCAGCAACACTCACGTCCGCCACCGTTTTTCCCGCCAACCCCTGTATCATCAATCTCGGCCTATCTGTCACCGTTCCCAGGCAAGCACAGGACATTCCCCGCATCAGCCGTTCAAAGCGCTCGGCTCGCTCCACAGGCACCGTCACCAACAAACGGCCCTGGCTCTCTGAGAAAAGCAGGTAATCATCACGTTTAAGTTTCCTGGCGCGCAAAACCACCCCGAGATCTATCTCCAAGCCCAGGCCGCCGGCAATAGCCATTTTAGCCAGCGCCACTCCCAAGCCGCCCAGCGTCAGCGAGATAGCGGAAGCCGGCAGCTCTTCGGCCACGGCCCGCTCAAAGCGGCGATACAAGGCCAGGTTTTTTTTAGCATCTACGCGGGGTACGTTATTGCCAATAGACCTGCCGCCGCGTGATCCCGCCTTGTGCGCTAAATATTCGCTTGCCCCTAATTCGTCCTTGGTCTCACCAAGCAAGTAGACCCGGTCTCCTGGATACTTGGCGTCCAAGCTCAGACACTTCCCCGAATCAGCCACCACCCCCAGCGAAGAGACGAGCAGCGTAGGCGGCACGGATACCTGGACCGAGCGCCCAGCGGAGTCATATCCCCGAAAATCGTTATACATGCTGTCTTTGCCGGAAATAAAAGGCGTATTGAAAACACACGCCATATCATAACAAGCCTGCGCCGCGCGTTTTAACTGACCAAGACGAAAGGGATCATCAGACGAACACCAGCAAAAATTATCCAACAAGGCCATCTTCCCCACATCCCCCCCCACGGCCACCGCGTTGCGAATAGCCGCGTCTATGGCGCAAGCCGCCATCCAGTAAGGATCTATATCCCCATAGCCAGGATAAAGCGCGGATGAAAGCACCACGCCACGCACAGAATGCAAAAGTGGCCTGACTACGGCAGCCTCGCCCAGCACCCGCCCCTTGCCCTGCAAAGGCTTGATAACCGAACCGCCCTGCACCTCGTGATCATACTGCACGGCAATGAATTCTTTGCCGCAAATATTCAGCCGATCCAGCATCCCCAAGAGCTCCTTCGCCAAATATCGCGGCGCCGCGAACCTTGGTTCCGGCTGGCGCTTGACCCGGTAACGAGAGCGTAGTTTCTTTTTCGGCAGGCCATCGTGCAAAAATTTCAAAGGGACATCCATTACCAGCTTACCAGCGTATTCAACCAGGCAGTTACCATCCCCCGTAAACTCGCCAATCACCGTCGCCTCCACACCACGCCGAGTCATAAGTCGCACAAATTTATTCAGATTTTTTGGCGGCACCGCCAGGGTCATCCGCTCCTGGGACTCGCTCACCCATATCTTCCAGGGAGAAAGATTAGGATATTTCAACGGTACGGCCGACAAGTCCACTCGGCAACCGCCGCACTCCCGCGCCATCTCCGCCACCGAGCAAGACAACCCGCCCGCGCCGTTATCAGTGATCGAATTGTAAAGGCCCTTGTCACGCGCCTCCTTAACGATAACATCACTAAGCTTTTTCTGCGTGATCGGGTCGCCGATCTGCACCGCCGAAGCCGGACTACCCGAACTAAGCGCTTCCGAAGAAAAGGTAGCGCCGTGTATGCCGTCTTGACCTACCCGTCCGCCGACCATTACGATCTTGTCGCCAACCAAAGCCTTTTTCTGTTCCGCGCGCTTCCCCCGTATGCGGCGCGGCAACAGGCCGATGGTGCCGACAAAAACCAGTGGCTTGCCGCGATAACGCGGGTCAAAACAGGTGAAACCGTGCGGCGTGGGAATACCAGAGCAATTCCCCCCCACCTGCACTCCGTCTATCACCCCGTCCGCAATGCGTCGCGGTGTCAGTAATGGATCCTTTTTACCGGGCAAACGATAAAGAAATCGTGTTTCCGCGGGATCAGCAAAACAATAACCATAACGATTGATCAACGGCTTGGCGCCAATGCCAAAGCCAATGGTATCGCGGTTAACGCCAACGATCCCGGTAATCGCGCCGCCAAATGGGTCCAAGGCCGAAGGACTATTATGTGTCTCAACCTTATCCGTTACCATATAATCATCGTCAAAAACAATACCGCCGGAATTGTCCTTGAAAACCGAGAGGCAGATATCCTTGCGGCCCTGCTTGCGTCGTATTTCGTTGGTGGCTCGGGCAATGTAATGGTGAAAAACCCCCTCTTTGACCTCATCAAGTTCCGCGGCAAAGATCGTATGCTTGCAGTGTTCCGACCAAGTCTGGGCCAGCGACTCAAGCTCTACGTCCGTCGGTCGTCGTTTCAGCACCTTTCGAAAGTAATCGCGAATTACCTTCATTGATGGCAAGTCCAACGCCAGCGGGCCGCGCCCTTCGACTCGCCCGGCTCGCTCAGGGCAAGCCGCCAACGGTTTATCCGGAATACCTCGCGCGGAAAGTTCGCGCAAGCCCTTATCATCCAGCTCCAGATCCACCTGATCTACTTCCATCCGGTCTACCAGCTTCACCTGCGGCACTGTTACACCCATGCCGCCACGCCGATAACTCCGGGAGTCCTTGATCTGCAGCCGCTGGATCAACGGATTGTAAAACCCCGCGACCAACGCCCTGATGCGCCGCCGGGACAACTTACCGCGGCAAAAAACCAGCCGTGAGCTGTAAACCCCCTGCGTCGCGGCAAATTCAGACCCTAACAGGTCCGCCGCCGCTTCGCGCGCGGTATGACCAACATTGTCAGTCACCCCGGGCAAAAAACCTATCTCAAAGGCCCAGTCAAAGGCACGCGGCATAAGCGGTTTACCAATAGCGGCACGCTGCGTTACCGGATTGGCCAGCATCGCGGCAATCTTCTCAAGCTGAGCCCGACGGAGCGGCCGATCGATCGTATAGACGTCCACCACTTGCAGACTATTCACCGCCCTGCCGCCGGACATACGCCGCATGCGCTCCAGCATCACCCCGGCGCGAGCGTCATCAATGATTGTTTCGATCTCTATGCGATGGGCCATTTTTTCGTAACTAGATACTCGTAGCTCGAATCTCATAAGTCAGTCGCTAGTCGCTGGTCTCTAATCGCTAGCGCTGCCTTGCGACACGTGACATGGGACTAGTGACGCGCGACCCGATCCCCATAATTCAGAACTCATAATTCAGAATTCTATTCCCGCTATTCCCCTATCTCTTCTAATATCCGCCGCACTTCCCCCCATTCCTTGCCAAATCCCGCCCAATCACCCCGCTTCATTTTCTCATTGGCGCGGCGCAAATGTTCCAGAGCTTGCTTGGACGTCATGGCAGGCGCGACGCGGCCACCCTCCGCCTCTTTATCCTCAAAGACATATCCGCCGCCGCCGAACACCTCGCTGAGCGCCGCGTTTAACGAGGTGCCCATCGCCAGACGGTTGCCGTAAGCGACGATAACCCGCTTTAATTCCGGGATCTCGCTCCGGTCTGCTTTAAGATACAGAGGTTCTACATATAAAAGCGAATCCTCTATCGGGATCACCAGCAAATTACCACGAATGACTTGCGAGCCCTTCTGCCCCCAAAGGGTAAGCTGCTCGGAAATACGCGGTGTCTGGTCCACCCGCGCCTCTATCTGCATCGGCCCATAGACCAGCTTGTCCTTGGGGAATTTGTAAAGCACCAGTTCCCCGTAGTGTTCCCCGTCACAGCGCGCAGCCAGCCAGGCGATCATGTTATCCTTCTTGGCCGGGGTAAAGGGCAGCATCAGAATGAACTCCTCCCGCTCGGCGCCGGCAAGCTTAACGATAATGTAGTATGGCTCCATCGGTTGTTCGCGTTCATAGTGAATCTCATCAGGGATAGCCCAGAGGTCCTCTTTGTTATAAAAAACCGAATGATCAGTCATATGATAGAGCGTAAGCATATGCGCCTGCAATTGGAACAGTCCCTCCGGATAACGCAAGTGCCTTCTCAGGTCCTGCGGCATCTGATCAAGCGGCTTGAACAAGCCGGGGAATATCTTGCTATATGAGGCGATCAGCGGATCGGCTTCGTCCATCAGATAAAAATCCACACTGCCGTTGTAAGCGTCCACTACCACTTTAACTGAATTACGCACGTAATTGATCTCACGGTAGTTCCAACTCACCCGATGCGCGTATGGGTACATATCAGTCGTAGTGTAAGCATCCTGAATAAAGAACATCCGGCCTTCGTCAGACACAACCAGATAAGGGTCGTGATCCAATGCTAGAAAGGGGGCCAACTTTTCCATCCGTTTCTTGATCTGGCGATAGAGCATCACCCGGCTCTCGCTCTTGATCGAGCCGGTGACCAGCATCTTGAAACTATGAAGTTTCCAGGCAAATAACACGCGGCGCAAAAAAGAATTGAGCTGGATACCGCCAGTCCCTTGATATTCGCAGTATTGGTTCTGGTCTCCTTGCGGGTAATCAAACTCCCGCTCATTGGTGCGCACGATCACTTCCCCGTCCGTTTTCTCGCCGTAATATATCTCCGGCCTAGTCACCGTGATCCCGGCGCGTGAGACAGGCGGGATGTCCTTAACATAAAGATCGGGCATCCCCTCACCGATAACCCTATCCACCGGGGAAAGACACAGCCCGTAACCGTGAGTAAATATCAAAGTCTTGTTCACCCAGGTTTGAGCCCGGGGCATCAACTGGTTCTGCGCCATTTCCCGCCCGGAGAGCATTACCTGCTTATACCGGCCATTAAGCATATAACGGTCCACATCTACATCCGCGAAATCATAATAAAGCCGTATCTCCTGCAGTTGCTTGTAGGTCTGCAACAGCGGGCGATGATCCCATAGACGGATATTAGAAATGGTAGCGGAATTACGTTTGATCGCGGCCATTCCCAAGTTCTCTGACACCGGGAAACTATTCTCGCTTATCCGGTCCAAACCGAACGCCTTTCGTGTATGGGTAATATTCCGGCTTATATATTCTCCTTCTTTCTGAAGCTCGTTCGGCTCTACCACTATTTTCTGGATCGCCACCGGGAATATCACCTGGGCCAACACCGCCACCACAGCCGTCACCGCCAAAGCATAGATCGGCAATTTCAGGCTACGCCGGAAGATGCCGATAATCAAGGCCAGTACAAGAAGAACCGCGGCAAAAAGAGCCAGACCCAGTGCGGGCAGGTTGGCGTGAACATCTGTATATCCGGCCCCGAAGGCGGCGCCGTTATCAGAAAAAACCAAATCGTACATGTTCAAACGATAACCCACCCCCTGCAGGACAATACCCAGCGCCGCCAAAGAGAAAAGGTGCGCCTTAACACCCCGCGCGAATTCCAGCCCCAGAGGTGTTTGCCGCAAGGTTAACGCGCCGTTGACCAAGTAGATAGCCAGGCAACCGGCAAAGCTGATAAAAACCAGAAACTTCCCCTGCCCCAGTAAAAATTCCAGGAACGGCAGGACAAAAGCATAGAAAGAGACATCCTTGCCAAAGACGGGGTCGAGCACACCAAAATCGGTGGGATGCATTATCAAGAGCCATTCGCGCCAGTGGAGCACCGCGGCAAGGGCCGCAGCAAACGAAAAGAACGCGGCCAGCCCAACCAACAATAACTGGTAGCTTCTGGTAATAACCGGCAGCCCAGGCAAAGGAATAATATTCTCCGCCGTGTAATCTTTCCGCACGGGAATAAACCGACCGGTAAGTTTCAGGTTTCCGTACAAAAAGACAAAAAAGGCCAGGCCAAAAACGAAGAACAGGCCCAGCTTAGTCCAAAGCATAACACTGAAAACAATCTGATAATTCAACGCCTTGAACCATAACCAGTCCGTGCCGAGATCTACCAGGCGACCGGAAAAAATAAGCAAGGCCAGCACCGAAAGCAGTATTATCCATATCAAACGGTTTTTCATACCAGTTCCTCCGCGAGTAAAATTAATTACATATATTTTTCAAAGTAAAGCCGTTAACGTCGTGTCGTCGTGGTTAAAGCCGTTCCTTCAAAACCATTGACTTCCCAGCCCGTTTTTGATACAATGTCTGTGAATCAAAGCGATTCATTGATGTTTCCGCTTCGCTGACCGCGGAATACAAAATACAAGAACCACATTTTAGAACACAGTTCCTATAAAGGTAAAGCACAAAATGAACGTTAGAAAAGCTGCTTCCACAATCCTGGCCGTTGTTTTTCTCTCTTCGTTCCCGGTAGCCGCCGAACGGTCGTCCGACTACAAAAAACCCGTCTATACTGATCACGAACAGGAGATCATTAATGCTCGTTTTGACACCCGGGATGATCTGCTCGTCTTCGCCAAGCTATGTATCACCAAAACCCAGAACGACCTGAGTAAGCTGGAAGGGCTAAAAGAGGCCAAGAAACGCCTAAAAAGCGCCAAGTCCTATGTGTTCAAAGAGGAATTGACCAAAAGCACCAAGGAATTGGAAAAGGCCCTCACCGCGATCATTAAAAAGATCAGCCTACACATGGCCCGTTATGAGGACAAAGAAAAGATAAAGCGAAACTACTACACCAAGGAAGACGAAAAACCGCCCTTGGTCTTCAACAGTCTTTTTAATTCCGTGCGCAACCAGAACCTAGTCAACCACCTGCAGAATATTGAGGCGCAAACCCAATTAGCCATGGGAGTGCTCAACATCCTGATCGGCAATATGAAAAAAAAGACGGTGTCCCTGATGGCGGCAGAAGACCAAGAGATCTATTTCAAAAATTTCTATCTCAATGAGCTGCACGCCGTCGCCAACCGCCTGAACAGCCTGCCGCTGGCCGATACCTTGCACAAGCTGATCTGTCCCCGCTGTAGCCATCCCAACGGCAAGGGCTGCCGCTACTGCGGAGATTGCGGCCAAAGACTACAGCCCGCCGAAAGCAAACTCTGTCCTGTCTGCAAAAATAAATGCCAGGGGGACGCAAACTTCTGCCCCAATTGCGGACATAAGTATACCACCTTCAAATAGGATCGTATCTTGTAGCTAGGAACTCGGATCTTGTCCGCCAAGATATATCAACGCAAGAGAACAAGAACCAGATACTAGATACCAGATACTAAATACCAGATATGCAATGGAGCCACGGTAAAAAAGTTTGTCTCGCCGCCTACAGGCCGCTAATAAACCTGTTGATCAGACTGCGCGTTTCTCCCAACGCCATCACCATCACCGGCACACTGCTGTTGTTTCTGCCCGCCTATTACATAATCGTCGGCCGCCACGTCCCTGCCGGCTGGCTTATCCTCTTCATCGGTCTGCTGGACATGGTGGACGGCACAATAGCGCGGGAAAGAAACCTCGTCAGCACGTACGGCGCCTTTCTCGACTCGATCCTGGACCGTTTCGGAGACTTCCTCATCTACCTGGCCTGCTTTCACTACTCGCTTGGTCAGGACGATAAGTTCTTCCCCTATCTCATCTTCGCCACCCTCTTCTTCTCGGCGACGATCAGCTACACCCGCAGCAAAGCGGAGAGCCTTGGTTACAAAACCACGGCCGGCTTCGCCACCCGCGAAGCGCGCTTATTCGTACTGTTCTGGGGCTTAACCTGCGAAAACCTGATCACGACCTTCTGGATACTGGCGGTCTTTACGGCGGGTACATCGATATACCGCATCGTTGATGTTATGCGGAAGATCATGAAGAAGTAAGAACCCCCGGGCTAACGCCCGTGCCTTCTTGTTCCAATCGGCTTGTGTTTTTTAATTTGCGGAATAAGCAGCCCCGAAGGGGCTGCAGAGCATTCGAGATTCGATCCTACTTCGCCGAGGCTTCGCAGGACAAGTATTTGAGATTGGATGACAATGGGATTTTGAATGGAGATACCTCCCTCATACTGCTCCACAACTACTCGCCCAACTATTCTATTCCAAGCCTTTTGACTACGGCCAATATCTTCTCCACAGTTTTCTCCACAGTTTCCTCCACAGTCTCTCCTGCGAGATACTTTTCAGCTCTTTGCACTTAGTCATTCCTTCCTTTTTCTATACCGTGCATTACCGTAGCGCATTTTGCCCAACAAAAGGGGTACAAGAAAATAAGAATCCCCGGACTACTGCCCGTGTCTTCTTGTTCCGGTAGGGCTTGTGTCTTTTTGCCTACGGAATAATTCAATCACGACATGTCCCTATCCCCTCCGTTGATTTTACACCTTACTCATCCGGCTCGCGGTGTGCGGTAGCTTCCTCATCCACCCAGTCCTCTTCAGTATAGCTCATCCCCTTCCGACCCGGAACTTTGCGTGTAGGCCCGGCCTTATACACCGAACATGAAAGCGGCCCGTAGCAAAAGGTCTCAAAGCGGTAACGCTTCTTCCTCGGGTTCCAGTGGTCAATGATCATCTCAACAGCCATCTTACAACCCCAGATGCAAGTGGTGCATTGGGAATCGTATGTCACCGCGGCGAGCCGTCGGTGGCCACGCGCCCGGTATTCCGGCAGCGTGGGCGGAACGCCCAGCCAGGGCGGAGGTGGTGTATTTACTTCACCACCGCGTTCGACCACCTTTAGTTTGCTGACCTTATATAGCTCCGCGGTCTCCATGCGCGGATCGGCAACGAACTGCCCTTCCCCGCTGACCGTGTCGCCCGCTTTGAACTGATGCTTGGCGTGCGCACCTTGCCCCACAGCAACAAGAAAGTCACGCTTCTCATCACCGATCTCGCCGCTAACGCCGAGCGTATAGCCCAGATAGCCGTGACTCCCCTCGTCAAACGACCGCAGCAAGCGGATGCGCGATTGCACGGAGATCAGGTTGCCATACCAAAGAAGTTTCCCATCGGGCATCGTTTTTTGTCCATCGCTACTCATTCCCGACCGCCTACTTTCTTAAGCTGAAAAGACTTGCTCTTAATGAGTCAATGCAATCATTTTGCTATAGCCACTTACCCCAAATTTGAAATATGAGTACCACAACACTTAATAAGCCCACAATAACCAAGAAGAAAGTCAGCAAGTTGAGTCTAGTCGCAGTCTTTTGCTGCTCTTGCGCAAGAAGCACCTGAAGTCTTTGTTCAGCATTGCGCCTTGCGTCAGGATCACCAAAACCAGCCCCGTCTGCAAACATTTCCAGCAGTTCCTGAATCTCATTTCGAGCCATTCTCTATCCTCCCGTCTGAAGTTAAGTTGCTTTTTCCTGAATTACACTTAGAACATAACGTTTGCAAATTATCCAACGTGGTTTCGCCACTAGCTTCCCAACCTCTCCTTCATAGTTCCCGTTGAACCTGAATTTAGACATTTCCCCTTTCAGGTAAATCTTCATTACATCTATATCAGTCATTAACACCTCCCCATCACCAATCATTATATATTCGTTCCGGTGAACCCACCAATCCCCCTGACCCGTCCACCAGCGATCCTGTCCCAGTCAGGCACATAGGCATTCATCAGGCTTTTGAAAAGCTTGCCGTGGTTGGGCACCGTAAGATGCAGTATTTCGTGGACTATCACAACCGTCTGGAACGCCCGATCCTCGGCCAAAAGGTCGGTACTGAAACAAACCCGGCCCCGCATTGAGCAGGAAGACCACTTCTTGGTCATCCGCTGAATATACAAGCCAGTCGGCTTCACGCCGATTTTTTCGGCCCACTCTAACACTTCCCCTTTGAACGACGCCGCTGACGTTCGCTTTGGCCGTGCTGCTCTATTTATGACTAATTGAGTCAAACCCATATTCATACCCCACCTGATATTTTTCACCCCCACCTGAAACCTGCGAAGGCAGAATCGCAACTTTTTCGTGCAGGTTTCAGGTTATCATACCCGCTTTAAACTCAATATACGTTCCGCGACTGAGACCATCTTTTCTTTGCCAACCTTCGGCAGCAACACCTTGTAAATCTCCGCCTTCAAATGGCGCATCTCTCCAGGATTATCCCGATAGTTCGGATAACGTTCAAAGGTCGCGTTCAACACCGGTGCCAGCTCATCAGATTCGTCAACGTCTTCCTGCTTCAACACCCAGTAGATAGTAAAAGTATTATTGTCCAACCCTGTTTTTTCTTGTTCCTTGCTGGACTGCACATAGTTATTAAGCAATTTCCCCAGTTCGCGCAACGCATCCTGCGTGGTCATCTGCCTGTCGTCATACCTTTCCAAGATGGACTCGGCACGTTGACCGATGGGGAGCAAATAGGGATGATCCTCCCCTTCTACAGCAGCCGACTGCATAAGACTCCTACCCAGGTTAATGACTTTTACGGTATCCGAGGAATCTGAATCCTTGAGCGCCTTCAAGGCTTTCTCGTTGATTTTTACCAATGGTAAGGTCTTGTCCAGTCCGTTGACGCTGACATGCTTCTTAACCAGTTCCTCCGTCTTCTTCATCAGGTCCCTGATCAACATCACCCGCTTGCTGAAAGCGTTGAGAACAATCTGATATAGGACGGTCAGTCTGCCGTACTCATCTACATAGGGCCGCAAAAAAACATCCGGGGAAAGGACCTCGTAAAGAGTTTCCTGCTCCCTGAAAAATCGGTAGAACTCATCCCGCTTTCCCTTATCAGCAAAGGCGTCAATGGCATATTCCATAGTCTTATCATTCGCCGGACCTTTGCATAAGGTCAAATATTCGGGGGCCTGCTCCTTCATCTGCGTGGCAAAACGATCCTTGAGGACGTCAACGTTCCGGATGATGCTGCTCACCTCGTCTGAATCAAAAGCCAGAGCCTTTTCCAGCTTTTCAAGGATACCCACAAAATCTAGCACAAAACCGGATGGTTTCTTGATGCCCCCGTCCTCCTCATAGGGGCGATTGACGCGCGCGATGGCCTGGAGCAAGGCATGATCGCGCATCGGCTTGTCCAGATACATGCAATACAAAATCGGAGCGTCATAACCTGTGAGCAGCTTTTCAGTAACAATAAGTATTTTCGGCGAAGTGTCGCGCTTAATAAATGCCTTGCGAATCTTCTTTTCCTCATCTCCGCTCAGTCTATGCTCAGCCAGTAAGGCAGAGTCATTATGATTGGACGTATAAACCACAGACGAATACTCCGACGGCAAGTGCTTGTCCAGGGCCTTCTTGTAAAGCGCGCAAGCCTCGCGGTCCACCCCCACCAGAAAGGCCTTGTAACCCAGCGGCTCTACATTCTCCTTAAAATGTTTAGCCACAAATTTCGCGACCTTGTCCACGCGCTGTTCGGCTTTCAGGAACGTCTTCAGGTTTACAGCGCGGTCGAGTATCTTATTCAGTTCATCAATATCGCTGATGCCCTGTGTCTCCGCCAAGTTAAGGAATTCCTTCTCTAGTTGTTCCCTCGGAACACGGATGTCACTTGGCGCTATGGTATAATGTAACTCCAGCGTAGTCCCATCCGCGATGGAGTCTGATATGGAGTATTTGTCCAGATACCCTTGAGGATGGTCATCCTTGCCGAAGGTCTTAAAGGTTCCTTTGCCATAAGCGGTCTTATCAATAGGAGTACCGGTAAAACCAACCATGGTAGCGCTGGGAAGCGCACCAACCAGATAGTTGCCCAAATCTCCGCCCGTGCTGCGATGGGCCTCGTCCACCAGCACTATCACATTGTCTCGGGCACACAGATCGGCATCGGCCTTGTCAAACTTGTGAATCATAGAAACGATAAGCCCGCGGTAGTCACTGCCCAACAGCTCCCGCAAGCGTTTCTTGCTGTTTGCTATTTCCGCTGATAACCCATAAGCCGCGAGATTACCGAAAAGCTGGCTCTCGAGTTCGTTGCGATCTACCAGCATAATCACCGTCGGCTTACTAAAAGCAGGATGCCGCAGAATATGCTCGGCGGCCTTTATCATCGTGAAGGTCTTGCCCGACCCTTGCGTATGCCAGATAAGGCCGCGCTTCCGCTCCGGGTCCAGGGAGCGCTCCACGACCTTATCCACAGCGCGCGTCTGATGCTGACGTAGAACGATTTTTTTCAGCTCGTCGTCCTTTTTAAAGAAGACGATCCATTCGCCAAGCATACGCAGAAAGCGCTCCCTGGCAAAAAAGCGTTTGACCTTTTTTTCAAAATTGCCCTTTTCTTCGTCCTTCCAGTTGAAAAGGTTCTTCCATTCCAGGTTCCAGGTGACGCCGTAATAAAAGTCAATCAGGTGGGTGATATCAAAGACCTGGGGCATGGTTATCATTTCCGGCGTCTCGCCATGGTAACGCCTTATCTGTACCATGCCCTCATCGATACCCTCCTGTTTGCGCGCGCTCTTAGTCTCTACAATTGCCACGGGCAAGCCGTTGATTAGAAACATCACATCAGCCCGGTTGGTATTCTGGCCATTGGTGTACTCCCATTCGTCCGTAACCTGGAACAGGTTATTAGCCAAATGGGTAAAGTCAATTACAGCAATGTTGCGTTGGCGTTTCTCGCTCTCTACATATACCGTACGATCGCCGCGTATCCAGGCTAGTATCTCAGCGTTGCCCTCGATGTTATTGCGCACGCTTTCAATACGGTTTACAACCTCGTCAACATTATCCACCGTAATCACTCCAGGATTGAGCGCTATTAATTTCTCGCGGAGGACGGAATAGAACAGCATCCCGGTTGTGCCACGGCGAAGGGTCAGGGCCTTCTGCTGAGTCAATTGATTCCAGCCGATCTCTACCGCGTAGCGGATGAGTGGATTTTGCACGGTTTGACGTTCTGAACCTAAATTTTCAGGCATATTTAAACTACTCCTTATAACTCCTTCCTCTCCCCACTGGGGAGAGGATTGAGGTGAGGGGGGAACATCCCCATCTTTAAGCCCCCTCCTCTCCCCACTGGGGAGAGGATTGAGGTGAGGGGGGAACATCCCCATCTTTAAGCCCCCTCCTCTCCC
>JAUXIB010000155.1 GCA_030621225.1 candidate division FCPU426 bacterium | reverse complement strand
GCGCGAAGACAAGCTGCCATCAGCTTGAAATAGGGGATCGTATGTTTATAAAACATCCTGTATCCTTCGCAGAGGTAATTCAGCCCGGCCTCGCCCTTAGGCGTTTTACGTGTGCGTCCCGCCGGACACCCCCCCCAGCAAAGACCCAGAAATTCACATTCACGGCAATGTCCGGGAAGCATGACCTCCTTATTCCTGCCAAAAGCCCCCTGCTTTTCCCCATCCACCATCTCTATCAGAGCGTTTTTTTCTATGTTCCCTAAAAGATCAGCCTGGTTGACGAAATGATCACACGAATACAAGTCACCATTAAACTCAAGCGCCAGCGCGCGGCCGCACCTCCGGGCATGCACACACAACGACGAAGGATTGCCCATTACAATAGCGAGTATGGTTTCGAAGTGCTGGATAAAAACTTGTCCGATATCGGCTTTCAGCCATATATCAAAGACAGTGTTTAAAAATTCACCCCACTGCCCGGGTTTCACGCACTCATTTGCAGGCCTGCCTTCCCTTACCGGTTCAACAATAGGTATAAACTGAAAAAAGTTGACCCCGGCTTCTTTCAAAAAACCATATACTTCCCCGGCCTTCCCAGCGTTATCCCCCTGCACGCAGACGAGCGCGTTGAATTCCACCTTGTGTTTCTTCAACACCTCTAAACCGGACATAACCCTGTTAAACGAACCTTCCCCCTTGGCATCGGGGCGATATCTGTTATGTATCTGCTCGGGTCCATCGATACTTATGCCGACCAGAAAGTTCTCATCATGCAGAAACTTGCCCCATTCGTCAGCCAACAGTGTGCCATTGGTCTGCAAAGCGTTCGCTACTTTTAGCCCGTCACGGGAATACTTCTTCTGTAGTTTCACCGCGCGCTTGAAAAAATCCAGCCCGGCCATCGTCGGCTCACCCCCCTGCCAGGCGAATTGCACTTCGGCAACACCCTCGGGCATCGCTTCTATATAACTCTTGGTATACTTTTCCAATACCTGATCGCTCATCTTGAAATCTTTGCTGTCCGGGTAAAGCTCGGCCTTCTCAAGATAGTAGCAGTGGGTACAGCGCAGGTTGCAGGTGGGGCCAACGGGATTGGCCATGATGTGAAAAGCATTCTTTGCAGGCATATTCACTTTGGTTAAAAATATTTGGAATGTTTAGAACGTTTTGAAAGCCGCAACCTTCTCAACCTGCCTAACCTTCACAACCTTCTAAACCAACCCGCCCCCTCTCATCCACCCTATGTAGTCCCACTTCTAAGAATGATGGCTGCGCGCAGAAACCACTAGCCCAATTTTCTCTTCCGCCGCCACAGCCAGAAAACACCCGCGACCAAGACGACCGCGAAAGCAAAAAAAGTCAACATCTGAAAGCCATCCAACTCACGTTTAAGCTCCTTGATGGTTGCTTCCTGGCGTTTGAGCGTTGCCGTTACCAGCTTGGCGTTCTCGCGCCTCAGCTCACTGAGACGCTTGGTATTCTCGGTACGCAAGGAGGATAAAGCGTTATCTACTTTCTCTTCAAACTCCCGCGATTGGTCCGCCTCAGCCTCGTTCATCATGCGCAGCCATTCTTTATAGTGGTTGTCCAAAAACTGCAGTTCTTCCCCGACGAACGCCAACCGTTGCACCGCATCCTTATTTCCCGGATCCATCGCCACGGCACGTGTGAAAAACACCATCGATTTAACGTAATCACCCCTGATATAAGCGCTCTCACCCCGCTTGATGCACTCCTCAAGCGACAGATCCGCGTCTACTGCGGTCGCTAGACCAGGAAAGATCGCCAGCACCAGCATTAAGCCAAGCAATGTATTCTTCATAAGCTCCCCCCTTCTATCGTTCCCTCGCCACACTTTTTTCCAGCTCCAAAAACAACACCGTCATCGCTACCGTGCAGTAGATACCAAATATCGGAAAAGCATACTCCCAGGCCGCGTTGATCCAATGCAGGACAGAATTAATACCCAACGGCAAAGTTACCAGAAGAGACGCTGAGAAAGACACTAAGAAAAACGCCAAGCTGTAACCAAAGACCTTCCACCAACGTCCCTTGACCAATCGCCAACTGTATCTCATCGCCTGCCGACCGGGCAGATTCTTGATGGCGACAGCTTGGCCGACAAACACCCAGAATATAAAAAGCACCACCGCGGGAACCACCAGCACGAGAAGTCCAAGCATAATCCCCAAACCTGTGCGCATGTAAGCATTGGCCGCGGCCGGCAAACGGGGCAACATTGTTTTCACAACCGAGCGCAGGGTTACGTGTTTGCCTTTGACACTCATCGCTATGATATAAATCACCGCTATGTCTCCGAGCACCAATAACGCGTAAAAACATAACCCCGCAATAATACCGGCCAATAACACAGGCAGCGTGATGGCCAGCGGCTCTTCTGAACCAGCCAAAAAAATTACATTAGGTAAAACACCAACCAACAGAGCGATCAGTACAAGCATACCTAAGTTTTTCAAGCACGCCTTCCAGGCCACCAGCGCGATATCAAAAAAGGACAACTGTTGAGCTGACCGCCTCGGCATCATCTACCCCCAGCTTAAAATCACACCCACTCCGGCTTCGCCGCACGCATCATCAAACGACCGATACATTCCTTCGGCTTAGCGCCACGAAACACCAACCGCTCTACCTCCGTCGCGATAGGCATCTCTATTTTTGACTTTCTCGCCAGTGCCAGCGCGGGGCGCACCGTCCCTACCCCCTCTACCACTTTGGGCGTACTGGCCAATACCTGTTCCGGACCGCCACCTTTACCCAACTGCTCACCGAACCAACGGTTGCGGCTATGACGACTGGTAGCTGTAACCATTAAATCCCCCAGCCCGGCCAGTCCGGCAAAGGTATGCGCCTGGGCGCCCAGCGCCCGGCCCAGTCTGCTGATCTCAAAGAGACCCCTGGTAAGCAAGGCGGCCTTGGAATTATCCCCCAATTCCAACCCGTCTAACGCCCCGGCGGCAATGGCAATAATATTTTTAAAAGAACCACCCAATTCTACTCCCAACACATCACACGAAGTGTATAGACGCAAATAGTCGGTCATCAGCAGCCGTTGGGCGCGTAAGGCGACACGCGCGTCAACAGCAGCGGCAACCATCGCCGTAGGCCGTCGTCTGGCAAGTTCCTCCGCGTGGCAGGGACCTGATAGCACGGTATAAGATATCTTTAGCGCTCTTGGCACACTCTCACTGACCACCTGGGACATTCGCTTGGCTGTGCCGGATTCCAACCCTTTGGCTACCCCTATTAACGAGGCGCCCTGCTTAATAAAGGGCGACGTCCGGGTAAGCACCTCCCGCATCGCCTGTGAGGGAACGGCCAGCACCACGGTATCGGCATCTTTGAGACACGCCTCTTCATCTACCTCAATCTTCACACCACGCGGTATTTTCACCCCGGGTAGAAAACGCTGGTTCTCCCGCTGCGACCGCATTATCTCAGCATAGTCGGGGTCCAACGATTCCCACAGCACGACACGATGACCGTTAGCGTGGCATACAGTCGCCATCGCCGTACCCATCGCTCCGGCGCCAAGTACGCAGACTTTTTGTTTTTGTTTAGTCACTACTATCAGCTCTGTTTAACGCAAAACCGCGGAATAACGAACAACTAACAACCAACAACAATTCAATGCTTACCCGTATCTCTGCTTGGCTAACACATACACCCCATACGCGTAAAGTACTGAAACAACCAGCACCGCGTTGCCCTTCACTCCCGCCCAGCGAAAGGCAACAGTGGCTACAACTACAACCGACGCCGCCCAAAACAGCGTTAGCAACTTCAACAGCAGGCGCTTTTGCCGATCGGCACGGTAACGCCCCCTGGCGGCGAACCGAACCGTCGGGAAGATCAGCGCGGGCAATGCCGCCGCAAGACCAAAGAGGATCAGGACTTCTTTCATTTTACCAAGGAACGCGAGACTCGGGACTCGGGGGGCCTTTCAAACCCATATCAATACCGTATGTATCAGAAGTGCGCCGCTTAACCCAAATATTAGAATCCCCAAAGCATTGATCACCAGCCGCCTCCATTTCAGACCAGCCATATCCTGTTTTTTTTTGCGAACCCGCCTCTTCTTCCCGGCTTTCCCCCAAAGAATCAACCGCACCCCGCCATAAAAACCCGGGGTCATTATCATCAAGTAATTCAGAGTCACCAACCAAGTGTTTGTGCCGCGGTCCAGCCAATAGACAATAGAGAGCGTACTGAGAATCGCCAGGTAGGTAAAACAAGCTAAGAACATCCATTCGTTTTTAGTCATATCAGATACTTTCAGTCAAAGTTCGGGACTCGGAACTTGTAGTTCGCATATCGTATGTCGCATTGCGTATTGCGTATTGCGTGCATTACCAGGCCAAGCCCCCGGTGTCCTGTGTCCCGTATCCGGTATTCGTATCTAGTACCTAGCCGGTAACCAACAACCACCTGGTACTTGGCCCCAACTACTCCATCAGCTCCACCATCTCTTTAAGCTTCTCCCGTATCGGCACCCCATGCGGACATTTTTCCTCACACTCGCCGCATTCCGTGCACTTATCTGCCTTCATCCCAGGAGCCCAGCCATGCCCCTGCTCCAGGTTGTTATATTGCTCTTTTGCCCAGTCTACCAGTCCAAAGGCCTTGGCCTGATTATAAAACTTGAGGATATAGGGTATGGCCACCTCTTGGGGGCAAGGCGTACAATAACCGCACCCCGTGCAAAACTTATCATCTAAACCCGAAAACTCCTTGATCACCTCGTCCAGCTTCATCATTTCTTCCGGGCTGAGCCTGTTGCCGTCTCCTACTTTCAGGTTCTCCTCCAAGTCAGACATCTGGCCGATACCGGAAAGAACTGTGCCCACTCCATCAAGCGAGGCCAACCATCTGAGCGCAAACTCAGCCGAGGTATAGCCGGACAACTTCTCCTTGAGCCGCGTCGACGGGTTGGCCAGCACCCCACCCATCAGCGGCGTCATTACCATCACCCCTACCCCCTTCTTCTTCGCCGCCGCCACCACCGGCAACGTACGCTGATATATAAGTGAGAGCGGCACCGTCACACTGGCAAACTCACCGCTCTCCACCAGCTTGACCACGTTTTCCGGTTGGCCATGCGAAGTAAACCCGATATGCTTGCACAAACCCTGCGCCTGATAGTCGCGTAATTGGTCCAAAACACCATTCTGGCGCGCCGCGGCCAAACCTTCCATGTCCGCTAACCCCCAGAGCTGATAGAAATCAAAATACTCGATGTCCAGTATTTTAAGCGAAGTCTCGAAATCCTTTTTTAATGCCTCCACCTCACCATAATGTCCTTTGCTAGAGATGTATACCTTGTCACGGTAACCTTTGAGCGCCTTCCCCAACCTTACCTCGTGATCTCCATAATGACGGCAGGTTTCGTAAATATTGACCCCCTGCTTCATCGCTTCTCTCAGCACCGCTACCGACTCCTCGATATCCGGATGATAAAGACGCATCACACCGAAGCCAACTGTCGAGAGTTTCAGACCTGTTTTACCGTATTCCCTGTATTCCATTTTTTCTCCTCACCTGATACTGTTGTGGTAAATGTCGTTAGCAGTGATAAAAAAGCGAGAGCCCTGTTAGAACCCCCGCTTGCGTGTCCATATCTATCCCCCACCGGGACAAAAGCCTCGGGCTTCCGCCCAGAAATTTTTATTTCTTCTCCTGCTTCTTTTTCGCTTCCTTCTCCGCCTGCTGAGTAAGCCTCTGTTTGCGTGCCTCCACGCTACGCATGTAAAGCGCGCTGGTGTGCGTAGATTTGGGCACGATGCGGATGTCATCCATATACCAGGTATGTTCCTTCTCCACGACCGGCGAACAATCCCAGGATATACTACTTACCCTCGACCAATCCATGGGACCAGAAGTCTTGTATGAATAAGAATTATCCCAGAAATACCCATCGCTTGGGAAATCTGCCAGTGGAATGGTGACGTGACGCCATTTGGTGGACACGTCCAAATACATCCTGATATTCGGAGCACATGAGTTTATAGAATAAGTTTGCCCTTTCCTGCGTGACGACAACGAAGAATCAAACTGTTCATC
>JAUXIB010000161.1 GCA_030621225.1 candidate division FCPU426 bacterium | reverse complement strand
CTTTCTAAAAAAGGAGAACAACTAATGGATAACATAACCTTTGCTTCCTTACTTGACCCCTGGGTCCTTTTTGGACTATTCTTCCAATTTGTTTTTTTCGCCCGTTTCATCGTGCAATGGATCGTCTCCGAACGAGCAAAACGCAGTGTTATGCCCAAATCTTTCTGGTATCTTTCCATCATTGGTAGTATCGGGCTGCTGATCTATTCGATACATATCCAAAGCCTGGTCTTCGTCCTGGGAATGTCTTTCAACTCAATTATCTATGTCCGCAATCTGGTCCTCTACAAAGGTATTTAACCAATTTTGTGGCATGTTTATACTCTTTCCCTAGTCGATGGCTAGACAAACCGACAAAAAACCCTTGACCTTCTAACCTACAACTACTAGACTATCTTTTCGTTAAGGCTTAATAGCCGCTGAGTTTAATATCCATTTATAATAAGGAATTTAACAATGGCCCCTAAAACTCAAGTCAAAAGCTCCGAAAAAAAGACTGCTGCCAAAAAGATGGTCCCCTACGACGGCAACATGGCCGTTGCCCACGTAGCCCACGCTACGAACGAGGTGATGGCCATCTATCCCATCACTCCTTCCTCGAACATGGGTGAAGAAGCTGATGCCAAATCAGCCCGGGGCGAGAAAAATATCTGGGGCGTAGTCCCGATCGTACGTGAACTTCAATCAGAAGCAGGCGCTTCCGGCGCCGTACACGGCGCACTTACCGCCGGCTCCCTCACCTCCACCTTTACCGCTTCACAGGGACTTTTGCTGATGATACCCAATATGCACAAGATCGCCGGCGAACTGCTGCCCACCGTCTTTCATGTCTCCGCCCGTTCGCTGGCCTGCCAAGCACTATCGATCTTCGGCGATCATTCTGATGTAATGAACTGCCGCACCACCGGTTTCGGTTTCCTCGCCTCCGCTAACATCCAGGAGGTAATGGATTTCGCCCTCATTTCCCAAGCCGCCACGCTTGAGTCACGCATACCTTTTGTGCACTTCTTCGAAGGCTTTCGCTCTTCACATGAGCTGCAGAAGATAAACGAGCTCTCCTTGGAACAAATGCGCGAAATGATCGACGACGATCTGGTGCGGGCGCACCAGCAACGCGGAATGTCGCCCGACCGCCCCGTGCTACGCGGTACTTCACAAAACCCCGACGTCTATTTCCAGGGGCGCGAAACAGTCAATAAATACTACGATGCCTGCCCGGATATTGTGCAAAAAGCGATGGACAAGTTCGCCGAGGTGGCGGGCCGGCAGTACCGGCTCTTCGACTATGAAGGGGCCGCGGACGCTGACCGGGTAATCGTCTGCATGGGCTCGGGCTGCGAGCCTATAGGCGAGACCGTTGAATATCTCAATGATAAAGAGGGAGCCAAGCTTGGCTTGATAAATGTCCGCCTCTACCGCCCCTGGGACGTCAAGGCTTTCCTCAGCATGCTTCCCAAAACGGTGAAGTCGATTGCCGTATTAGACCGCACCAAGGAGCCGGGATCTCTGGGTGAGCCCTTGTTCCAGGACGTGGTCAACACCGTTTATGACGCGCTCGCTGACGGCACGGCTCCTTTCGCTGACAGGCCAACGATCATCGGCGGACGTTACGGCCTCTCTTCCAAGGAGTTCACTCCCGCCATGGTCAAGGCCGTTTACGAGGAGCTTGCCAAGGACAAACCGAAAACGCGTTTTACCGTGGGCATCAACGACGATATCACCCACCTCAGCCTGGATTACGATCCCTCCTTTAGCATCGAGGGCGACGTCTACCGCGCCATGTTTTACGGCCTCGGCGCTGACGGCACGGTCAGCGCCAACAAGAATTCGATCAAGATCATCGCTGATAATACCGATAACAACGCTCAAGGGTATTTCGTTTACGACTCCAAAAAAGCCGGCGCGATCACTACTTCGCATATACGCTTCGGCAAAGATAAGATCCGCAAGCCTTACCTGATCTCCTGCGCTAATTTCGTTGCCTGTCATAATTTCAGCTTCCTGGAGAAGTACGACATGCTGAAAAACCTGGAAGCTGGCGACACCTTCTTGTTGAACGCCCCTTACAGCCCGGATAAAGTGTGGGATAAACTACCCTTGGAGGTACAGCAGGCCTTGATCGACAAAAAAGCCAAATTTTACGTCATCGATGCGGTCAAGATCGGCGAAAAATTAGGGTTGGGGCCGCGCATCAACATCATCATGCAGGCCGCTTTCTTTAAGATCTCCGGCATCATGGAAGAAAAACTGGCCATTGAAGCCATCAAAAAGGCCATTGAAAAGACCTACGGTGCCAAGGGCGAAAAGATCGTGGCTATGAACAATAAAGCCTGCGATGCCGGGATCGATCAAGTGCATGAGGTAAAACTGCCGGCAAAGGCTACCAGCTCAATATCCTTGCCGCCAACCGTGCCGGATAACGCCCCCGATTTCGTCAAGAACGTAACCGCTACCATCATCCGCCAGCAGGGCGACGCGATTAAGGTCTCGGAAATGCCGGATGACGGCACCTGGCCGACCGCTACCACCCAGTATGAAAAACGCAACATCGCCACGCACATCCCCGTATGGAACACCGAAACTTGCACCCAGTGCGGCCGTTGTTCGCTCGCCTGCCCTCATGCCGTGATTCGCCCCAAGGTCTACGACCCCAAACACCTTGAGGGCGCTCCCGAGGCTTTCAAGTCCTGCGACGCCAAGGGCGGTGATACCTTCAAGGGACTCAAGTATTCCCTGCAGGTATCCCCCGAGGACTGCACCTCCTGTTCCAACTGCGTCTTCTTCTGTCCCGTTACCAAGGGAGAGAAGCCGCTGAAGATGGAACCGCAGATCCCCTTGCGTAAGCAAGAAAACGAGAACTGGGAGTTCTTCCTCAAGTTGCCCGAAGTGGATGAAAAGCTGATAAACCGCGCTTCCGTCAAAGGCAGCCAATTTATCCGTCCCCTCTTCGAGTTTTCGGGCGCTTGCACCGGTTGCGGCGAGACCCCGTACGTCAAGCTGATGACCCAGCTCTTTGGCGACAGAGCGATCATGGCCAACGCCACCGGCTGTTCATCCATCTATGGCGGCAACCTCCCCACCACACCCTACTGCCAAAGGGAAGACGGCCGCGGCCCCACCTGGAACAACTCGCTCT
Organism: candidate division FCPU426 bacterium; assembly: GCA_030621225.1. GTDB lineage: Bacteria > Oederibacteriota > JAUXIB01 > JAUXIB01 > JAUXIB01 > JAUXIB01. Next base: position 2,750 of record JAUXIB010000161.1, on the reverse strand, counting down.
TTGAGGACACCGCGGAAATAGCCTTTGGCATGCGCCTCTCTGTGAATATGGCCGCTACCAATGCCTGTAGCCTCGCTGACGAGCTGATCAAGAGCACCAAGGATGACAATCTGAAGAAGCTCCTGCAGGAGATCAAGGGCCACGACCAGTCCAGCCAAATCGCCCTTGAGGAGTTGAGGGATAAAGTAACCCAGCTCAAGGGCATGCTCAAGACAGCGCAGGATGCTAAGGCGCAAAGCCTGTTGAGCATCGCCGATCACTTCGTGAAGAAATCGATTTGGGGCGTAGGCGGCGACGGCTGGGCCTATGATATCGGCTACGGTGGATTGGACCACGTGATGGCGCAGGACACCAACGTCAACCTGCTCGTGCTGGACACCGAGGTTTATTCCAACACGGGCGGCCAGGCCTCGAAAGCCACTCCGGTCGGCGCCATCGCTCGCTTCGCCGAGGCGGGGAAACCCTCTGGCAAGAAAGACCTGGCGATGATGGTGATGAGCTATGGCACCGCTTATGTCGCCAAGGTGGCACTGGGGCACAACCCCAACCAGACGGTCAAAGCCTTTATCGAAGCGGAGGCCTTCGACGGCCCCTCGATCATTCTCGCCTACTGTCCCTGTATTGCCCACGGCATCGATATGACCAAGAGCCTGGGCGAGCAGAAGAACGCCGTCGAATCGGGGCACTGGCCGTTGCTGCGTTACAACCCCGACCTGCTCAAAGAAGGCAAGAATCCCCTGCAACTCGACAGCCAGGTGCCGAAGATAACGATCGCTGACTACGCGGCAGGTGAGAATCGTTTCCGCCAGTTGAAGCGCCTCAACCCCGAGCGGTATGAGCACCTCATCGGCCTGGGACAGCAGTTCGCCGACCAGCGCTGGCACTACCTCTCCGAACTGGCCAAGATCGACTACAGCGGCATCGGCAGCAAGGAAGAAAAAAATGACTAATATCATCTAATGTTATCCTTAAAATGAAAGGGAGCGAAACAAATGCTGAACAAGATCATTACGTTGACGCTCGGATTGACCGTCCTCTGCTGCGCCCTGTATGCCGGCTCGGGATTGGCCACCATCACCGGCACGCTCATCTCGGTGGACACCAAGGCGATGTCCATAAAGTTCACCGGTAGCGACAACAAGGAAAAGAACCTCAGGGTTAAGATGGACGCCAGGATAACCCGCAACGGCAAGCTAGTCAGTCTAAAGGGCCTGGTCGGCGGCGACCCACTGGTAATAAAGATCGCCAAGGTCAAAAGCAAACCTTACGCCGCGATAATCATTGCCGGAAAGATATCCAAAAAAGCGAAGGCCAAGGCCAAGGCTAGGGCGAAAGCAAAAGCCAAAGCCAAGCGGGCAGCGGCCAAAGCGAAGTCCACCCCGGTACCGACTCCCAGGTCGGCGGTAGAAAGCGCGCCGGCGGCAGAGGAAGCGACGGCTAAGGAAGCTGTGCAGGAGACGGCCGAGAAAGCCGTAGAGGAGACGGCCGAGGAAGCCGCAGAGGAAACAGCTGAGGAAGCCGTAGAGGAGACGGCCGAGGAAGCCGCCGCGGAGACGACTGAAGAAGCCGCCGAGGAGACGGCTGAGGAAGCTGTGCTGGAGACAGAAAAGTAAATAGCGGCCCAATGGCCAGCGCAAATAAAGAAGCGGGACAACCCCAACGGGTTGTCCCGTTTCTTCATCAAATTGCTTGTAGAGGCGGTTCGCGAACCGCCTCTACCCTGACCCCCTGACCCCTGACCCCATCATTCCCCATCATTCCTCAGAGTCACCCGCCGGCGCGCTGTAGCAAGACGGCGAACGCAGAATGTGTCATTTCCCCGTTATCAACCCCGCCAGCTCCCGTCTCGCCTCTTCCCACGCGTCCCCGTCCTCGGGCCAGGGCATCTCCTTCATCCCCCGCGCGTCGCCGAAGGCGGCGGAGATAAGTTTTCTCGCAATGGCCCGCGCCGCCTTTTCTTTGCCAACCCCGATGGCCAATTGGATATAGGCCACGTCCTGCTGACCACGCCGGATGTTCTTCATGCGGATCGAACTGATCGGGCCTTTGATCCCCCGGTCCTGATCTTTAAAAATGGCGTCCTCCCCGGGATAATAGAGCGTGCCGTCACCGCAGACCTTGATCTTATCGGTAACAAAAGTAAAAGGATCAGACCAGACGTTTTGATCTTTGTGTGCCCGTGGCCCCTGGTGGTTGTGCCGCCAGTGCGTGCCTTCCCAGTAAAACCATAGTTCCACATCATAGAGCCAGCAAATCCAGGATTGCACACGCATATCAATGGCCGGAGCGTCAAAGGGCACCGCGCCCGAGCAGGGGCGCATGCCGTTATAAAACCACCAGCGGCGCCCTTCTTTTCGTTCCTCCGCCATCTTTTTCAGGTCCACTTGGTCAGCCACCGTCGCCCATATGTCCACTGCTCCCGCTAACCCCGGGTGCGGGGCTTTGGTCAGCATCACCGGCATCCTTTTACCCGGCCCTGGGGCGTCGTGGATCCTGGAGGCCAGTTTGCACAGCTCAGGAAACCTCGCCGGGGGTGGCTCGTCTTCCAGATAGAAAAAGTATAAAACATCAGGCGCATGCTTTTCAAACCATCTCACCCACCTGCCGCACATTCTTTGCCATCCCTCGGCGTCTTTCTGCTTGTGCACGTCCCCCCAGCCATACATATCCACCGGAAAAACACGGTGTCCCAGTCCCTCTGCCGGCCCGTGATAACCGTTAGCACGGGTATAGGCAGCGCCAGTAAGATA
>JAUXIB010000026.1 GCA_030621225.1 candidate division FCPU426 bacterium | reverse complement strand
ACGTAAAATATACCAAGAGCTGACCCAAGAAACAAACATGTCTTCATTCGCGATCGGACTAGTACTCGTCTCCGCCTGCTTGCACGCTAGCTGGAACCTGCTGGCCAGGCGACGCGGTGGCGAGCTGACATTCTTCATCAGGATGCTGACACTGATCGCGATCATCGGTATCGTGCCGGTGTTTTTCAGCGAGCTGACAGTGCGCTCCCTGCCGCCGCAGGCCTGGCTTTGCCTGGCTGGTTCGGGCGTATGCGGAGCGGTATACCTATATGGACTGGGACGGGCTTACGGCGCCGCGGATTTCACCATTGTCTATCCGGTCGCCCGGGCACTGCCCGTGCTCCTGGTCGGCCTGGGTGACGCGCTGCGCGGCAGGCTACTGCCCCTGCCGGTCTGGGCAGGATTAACGTTGGTGGCGCTGGGCTGTTTGCTATCGCCGCTCCGTTCTTTCCGCGAGTTCTCCCTGCATCGCTATATTAACCGCTCCATCCCCTGGATGATAATGGCAGCCGCGGGGACAGTAGGTTACTCGTTATTCGACAAGGTCGCTTCAGAGGTCGTATTGGCCGGCCCGGCTACCGCCGCGCGTTATTGCTACGTATTCTTCACCTTTTCCTGGCTGATCCTGCTATTGATGCGGCGTGTCCTGGGCGGAGGAAGCAAGCCTGGGAATCCGGGCTGGAAAACGCCCCTTATTGGCGCCGTCTTCTTTTTCGGCTCTTATTGGCTGATCCTCTGGGCCTATCAACTGGGACAACACGCCAGCTATGTCCTGGCTTTTAGACAGTTTAGCATCATCATCGGCGTGGTGATCGCTTTCTGGATCTACAAAGAACGCGGTTGGGCAGTTCGTACCGTAGCGGCCGCGCTAATCACACTCGGCCTGATCTGCGTGGGGGTTTTCGGCAAAGGATAGATTCATATCTGGTTGCATTACTAAACAAAAAAAACCACGGGCTAAATGCCCGTGGCTTTTTTTGCCAGAAATCTACTTCTTGGTAGCCGGTACAGCGTTCCATTTCGGCAGCAGCACCAGCCCCGCCAGTAAAACCGAAACGCCGAGAACCACGAAGACCACGTTCCAACCATGCTCCTGGGCGACCCAGCCGGCCAGAGAACCACCGGCGATCGCACCGATCGAGCCGCAACCATTGATAAACCCGGCAGCGGTCGAAGCTCCCTTCTTGGTACCAAAATCAATGGCCGCGGTACCGCTGACCAGCGAATCAGGGATATAAAGCAGGAAGCCGATCGAGCCAAACAATCCGGCCAGAGCCCATTTACAGGCAGTCGGACCAAAGTTGGCGAGGGCATAGTCGGCCATCGGGCTAAAGAAGAACAACACGCCAGCCAGCGCAATAAGCGCGATCACACTTGGCGGCATACGCCGCGACTGGAAGACCTTATCAGACAAGTAACCGCCGGCGAGCACGCTGGCCGGACCGGCCAATTGGAAGCACATAGCGATAAGTGCCGAGTCCCCCATTTTGGTGCCAAGCTTTTCACTGACATAGGCAACACTCCAAAAGAGAATAGCGTAACGGGTGGGCTTCATCAGGAAATAAACCAGCCCCAAGCGCAATATCATAGGGTTTTTAATGACCGCCTTTATCGTCTTCCAGGAGCCCTCTTTTTCCTCCGCGGGCTTGCTATGCACGTCCACAACAGCCTCCGGCTCACCGTGGTATTTCTCGATCGTTGGCAGGCCTACATCCGCGGGACGATTTTTCTGCCTGAGCAGGAACAACACCCAAATGATAAGCAACAGGAAGGCAGGTCCGTAAAAAGCATAGCGCCAATCACCAAAGTAATCAGCTACATAGCCGGCCACTACCGCCGCTACCGCGCCGCCGATAGCGTAGTTGGTACACCACCAGCCCATGACCACGCCGCGCTCTCTTTGCGAGAACCAATAGCTGACGTTCTTGGTCAGGGGCGCCCAACCGGTGGACTGACACAATCCCTGGATACAATAGAAAACGCCGAAAAGCTGGACAATAGGCGAAGCGCCCATGCCAAAGCCGGCAATAACTGAGACGAACATCCCGACTAAAATAACCTTACGCGTGCCCAGCTTATCACCGCTCATCCCCCAGATAAACTGACCCAGAGCATAGGCGGTGAGATAAATCCCGTCTATCGCCCCCATCATCCCCTTGCTCAAGACAAAATCCGGGTCCTCGGCGATGCCGACCTTTGCCACTGAAAAGGACAATCTGGTCAGGTAAAAACCCGCGTAGGCCAACCAGGTTATAATGAAGACATTCCAGCGCCAGAATTCATACTTTGGATCTTTCGCCATTGCTCCTTTGTGCTCACTCACTTGCTAACTCCCCCTTCCCTTAAAATTACAATAATTCAATCAACGAAAGATTGATTATAGGGCATACAGCGTAACAATGCCAGCTTTTTTAAGCCGCGGTGATATCGCCTCCGTTACGCCTATCCAACAAATTCCTTAGCCAAGTCCACCGCGCTCGCCGCGTCCGCTGAAAAACCGTCCGCGCCGATCTCGTCGGCAAAAGCCTGGGTAACCGGCGCACCGCCGACCATCACCTTCACCTTATCACGCAGGCTTTCCTCTTTGAGTCTTTCGATGGTCTTTTTCATCATCGGTATGGTGGTAGTCAACAGCGCGGAAAGCCCGACAATATTCGGCTGGTGTTCCTTGACCGCGGCAGCAAAAGCCTCCGGCTTCACGTCTACTCCCAGGTCGATAACCTCAAAACCGCCGCCCTGCAGCATCATGATCACCAGATTCTTGCCGATATCATGCAAATCACCGGCTACCGTACCGATTATGGCCTTGCCAACCGGCTCTACCCCTGTTTCCACCAGCTTGGGCTTTAATATCTCCATCCCGGCATGCATCGCCCGCGCCGCCATCAGCACGTGCGGCACATAAAGCTCACCGGCCTTGAATTTACCGCCAACGACTTCCATGGCAGCCAGCATGCCCTTGGTCAGAACGTCCTCCGGGGTCACTCCCGCGTTCAATGCCGCCTGCACATTCTGGACTACGTCCTCAACTTTACCGGCCTGCAAATCAGCAGACAACTTATCCAAAATTTCCATGTCTCGCTCCTTTTACTTATTATATAGCAAATAGAGTCATCTCTCCGGCCTCTGTTTCTGATCCTCCGGCAGTTCCCAGACATCTTTTTTCAAGTCTTTAATACTAAAACGAAGTTTTCGGAATTCCTTGTTCTCCGGGTCCGTGGCAACGAGCTTGTCCACCAAAGTCAGGCTCTCTTCCCTTTTCCCCAGAAAAACCAGGCACTTGAGCTGTTTAAGCATCAAACGTGATAGAACCACCGGCCGTTCTCCGGAAATACGCTCAGGCAACAGCTCCTCTGCTTGCCGGTAAGACTTGAAAGCTTTTTCATATTTCTGCTTAGCATATTGCCGATCCCCCGACACCAGCTTCTCCCGGGTGCGGCGGTAGGGTGAACATAACGCGCACCTGCCTTTATTAGAAACCAACTGCCGGTAACCGGACCAGTAATCCATATTGGCCAGTGTGGTATTCATCAGACATTTCACCCCGTGGTTATAAACATCCGGCACCAGGTAAACAGCGTGTCCCAGCTCATGGGCCAAGAGATAGCTAGCCGCTACTTTCATCCGCTCCTTGCCCGAACGCCCGACCAGACTTTCCTCTAAGAAAGACGGTTGCCCCTCGGCAAAGGTAGCCAGGCTGAGCAGGATCACCCGGTTAAGCGCACTGCCCCGCACCTGGCCCGTCAGCGACACTCCGCCCAGCAACGCCCGCTTAAGAACATTATGCGGGTAAGGCTGAGTAATATGGTCATAGACGATGGGCGCGTTGGTCACCACGATCTCCCATTTCTGCTGCGTGCTGGCAGCCGTCGCCCAGGCCAGGTAGGAATGATAGGTATAACCTTTCTTTTCAAGAAACGGCCTGCCGTCTGCATATTTTAAGTCTTTCAATTCAGCTATCCGCTCAGCGTAGGCCGCCAGCAGGCTCCGGGCAACCCAGGCGCGATCAGCGTCAGCGGGCGCATCGGGGAAAAAGCTCTTTAATTCCTCCAGCTCCCAGCGTTCTAAAAAATTTCCTACGCTTGCCAAATAGGTCTCGTTATCCACTTTTTTAAAGACAGGGTAACCAACCCGGTCATAAAGCTCCTTGTAAGTAAACTTGTCCAGATGTCTGGCAAAAAAGTCCTCCTGCCGTATCTCCTGCGGCTCCTCAAATTCTATCCCCCCGCCCAGCTTCTTACCCAGGGTCTTCGCCGCTTGCTCAAGCAGCGGCACTATCTTCCCCTCAAAAGGACGCGGAAAATTCTCGTCATAGACGTAAACCACGCTAAGCTTTTTTTCGGCAACAGCTATTTGACTCAATAGGAGAAACGCTACCGATATCGCTAGTGTTTTTGTGTTCTTAATCATTGTCTTTTTCGAACCAGGTCTATAAACGGCGTCCAACGTCACGCGTCTAATGTCTAACGTTGCCTATGACGTCCTGCCGTTCGACATTCGACGTTCAGACTTTCGACGTTCAACCTTTGACGCATTTTCCCCGGTATCCGGTTTCCTGTATCCCGTGTCCCCTTTACCCTTTCAATTCAACAAAACATTCAATAAAAAATAATAAGGCACAGCCACCACCCCCACCACCACACTCGGGCCCAACAGTAGCCGATAAATCCCCCGCCAGCCGGCCTTGAAATAGTCCTTGGTCAGCACCAGGCACAGGTGTACCGGAGAGAGCATCATGCCGATATAACCGAAAGCATAGGCCAACACCATATATGGGAGAATATCTCCCACTCCCCCCTGCGCCAAGAGCGCGATCAGCAACGGGAACGAAGTGCCGACGAAACCGATAGCGATGCCGGTAATCACACCGGTAAGCAGAGGCAGGATCATCACCACCGATAACAGCGGGATACCATAAGCATCCAGTTCTTTCGCCACCAGCTTCACCGCACCGCTGCCTTCAAGTATCTCACGGAAAGCCATTACGCCGCAAACTAAAAAAGTAATCCTTGCTAAAATACGATTGAAGGCAATACTAACAAAGCGCTTGATCCCCACCCCATTCTGCAGGCAAGTCGTCAACAACCCCAAAGGCAAAGCGATAAAGATCGCCAGGTAACGAGGCGGCGTAAACCCGGGCAAGATGGTACGCCGTAATAAAAATAAAACCAAAGCAACTGCCGCGACGGTGCCGATTATCACCAGCACAGGAGCCATCTCTCGCCAAAACCGACCTTTGTTCGGGCCCTTTTTTTCCTCTGCCGTCTTCGCCACTCGATTACCACGCAAAAGAAAAAAATACCCCCCGGCCAAATTCACCAGGCTAAAAGGGATCGCCGCGATGATAAATCTCTCTATCGCCAGTTCAGAAAGGGCCAAGCCCAAAATCACTCCAGGATACAAGGGCCACCAAAACTCCCAGATGTGGCGAAACCAGTGGTTGATTGCCGTTCGCGCCTCAGCGGAAACTCTTCTCTTGCCCAGCGCCTCATCAACCATCGGCGCCGAAAAAAGCGCGCCTCCCGGCATCGGCAAAAGCCCAATCAACGCCGGCAAAGCGATAAGCGGGAATATACCCTTTCTAGACCTATTAGTAAAAGCGGCGACAATACGCTTTAGCTGCCCACTGCTCTGCAATACATTAGAAAGCATGATGATCATCGCCACGAGAAAAACTAATACGAGCGTACCCGGCGCGCTCACCCCACGCCACAAGCCAAGCGGCAGTTCACCGCCGCCCATGCCGAAAAACCATCCCAGACAAACGGCACCGGCAAACATAGCTACACCGAGCGACAAGCGGGTACGCGATAGTATCAGGATTACTATAAAAGAGATGATTATTCGAACCAGGGGGGAAATGTTATCCATAGTCGTTAGTCGTTGGTATCTAGTATCTGGTTGCAACTAGATACCAGATACTAACAACCCGATACTATTTGCCTATTAAATCCATCGCCTGCTTGACTACATTATCCACGCTAAACCCGTACTCCTCCACCACCCTGTCCCCCGGCGCCGAAACGCCGAAACGGTCAATGGCGATCATCGCGCCGTTATCTCCTAGGTAACGCTCCCAGCCACAACTGATCCCCATCTCCACGCCCAGGCGTTTTTTCACCTTTGGCGGCAATACACTATCGCGATAATCATTAGTCTGCGCCGCAAAAAGCTCCCACGAAGGCAGGGAAACCACGCTCACTTGTTTGCCTTGCTCCGCTAATTTGATCCTGGCTGCCAACGCCAACTGCAATTCCGAGCCACTGGCGATCAGTATCAACTCCGGCGTTCCATCACAGTCGGCCGCGATATAGCCGCCGCGCGCCACCCCTTGCTCCAGGGTCTTTTGCGCGATATCGAGCACCGGTAAATTCTGCCTGGTAAGGATCAGGACAACCGGACCTTTAAACGTCAAAGCTGTCCGCCACGCCGCCACCGTCTCATTAGCGTCAGCAGGCCTAAGCACGGTAAGTCCGGGGATGATGCGTAGCGCACTGAGCTGCTCTATCGGCTGGTGCGTAGGGCCGTCTTCGCCCACCGCGATGCTGTCATGGGTAAAAACATATACCACGCGAAGTTCCATCAACGCCGCCAAACGCAGCGAGGGCCGCAGGTAATCGCTGAAAATAAAGAACGTGGCCGCATAGGGAAGCACACCACCGTGCAGCGCCATACCGTTTACCACCGCCCCCATCGCGTGTTCGCGCACGCCGAAATGAATGTTGCGCCCAGCGTGTTTCTCACTTGATTGGCTCGCATATTCTTTTAGCACCGTGTTGTTAGAGGGGCCAAGATCCGCGGAGCCACCGATCAGATTGGGCAATGCCGGAGCTATAGCGTTCATAATCTTACCGGAAGCCACGCGGGTAGCAATTGCTCCATCCTCCGGTTTGAAAACGGGCAGAGGGTTCTCCCAGCCGCCGGGTAATTTACCCGCAAGCTGTTCCCGCAAACGAGCCGCCTCCTCGGCATACTTATCAGCATAGCCCGACAAGAGCCCGTTCCATTCCCGCTCAAGCCCTTTCCCCTTTTCCAGCGCTTGCCGCGTCTCGGCCAACACCTCCGGCGGCACGCAGAACATTTCATCCGGCGAGAACCCCAGGTTCTGCTTGGTCTGCCTGAGTTCTTCCTCTCCCAGGGGAGCGCCGTGCGAAGAAGCGTTGTCCTGTTTTGGGCTGCCATAACCAATGTGTGTACGCACCTTGATCAGAGAAGGCTTCTCCGTCTCCTCACGCGCCTGCGCGATCGCCTGCTCTATAGCCGCGAGATCGTTACCGTCGGCTACCTCTAACACTTGCCAACCGTATGCCTGGAAGCTTTTCCCCACGTCCTCGGTAAAGGTCAGCGCAGTATCACCCTCAATCGAGATGTGATTGTCATCGTAGAGGTATACTATCTTACCCAGCTTCAGGTGGCCGGCCAGGGAAGCGGCCTCCGCGGCCACCCCTTCCATCAAATCCCCATCAGAAACTATAGCGTAAGTATAATGATCCACCAGATCAAACCCCGGCCGATTGAAATCGCTGGCCAAAAATCTTTCCACCAGGGCCATGCCAACGCCCATGGCGAATCCCTGGCCCAACGGCCCGGTCGTAGCCTCCACCCCCGGCGTCAAACCATGCTCGGGATGCCCCGGAGTCTTACTACCCCACTGGCGAAAATCTTTGAGCTCTTCCAGTGACAGATCATAGCCCGTAAGATGCAGCAAAGCATACAGAAAGGCCGAGCCGTGCCCAGCGGAGAGGATAAACCGGTCGCGGTTAAACCAGTCTGGGTTGGCCGGGTTATGCCGCAGAAATTTATGCCATAGCACATAGGCCATCGGCGCCGCGCCCAAAGGCATACCGGGATGACCGGATTTAGCTTTTTCCACCATGTCGACCGCTAATAAGCGGATGGTGTTTACGGATAATTGATCGATATCTTTAACCTTAGCCACTGTTGTTATCTCCCTGCCCCGCATAATATATTATTCAAAAAAACTTTTTCACCACGACGACACGACGTTAACGGCTTTTTCTGGATAACACCGAGCAAAACACTTCGCTAACAGGGGCGCACTCTTGGTCTTAACGGCGTACTTGAAAGCACAGACGGACAAGTCCGCCTTCGTTTTACTTCCGCCTACGCCCCCCTGTCTTCCTGTCGGAAGACAGGAACGGGGGCTACGGCGAGACAGGCGACGTTATTGCTTGTCATTCCCGCGGACCAGCGGGAATCCAATTGACCTGGACACCCGCTTGCGCGGGTGTGACAAACTAGCAAACCCCTACTTCCCGCTCTCCGCTTCCGCAGCCTCCACAATATGGCACGCATTATATCTTATTTCCCGACACGATGGGTACTAATTTTATAGCCTATCGATGAGCGGCAAACTAGTTGTTGGTTGTTGGTTATTAGTATTTAGTATGCAACTAGATGCGAGATACGGTCTTTGGTCCGGGGTCTGGGGTCAGTAGTGCGTATATCTCCCCTGCTTTATACGAGCTACGTACGAAGGGGGCGCTGGCCACGGCCTTGAATCCTAGCTCTTCGCCGATGGTTTTGTATTCTTCAAACTCTTCCTCTGCCAAAATCCTATTGACTGAATGATGTTTCGCGGTGGGTTGTAGATATTGGCCCAGGGTCAGTATTTCGCATTGCGCATCTCGCATATCGCGAAAACTGGCCAGGACTTCGTCTTTCTCTTCCCCCAGGCCGAGCATTAATCCAGATTTGGTTTTGACCTCGAGATTAAATTCCTTTACTCTCTTAAGCAGCTCGAGAGAACGTTGGTAGTCGGCTTGCGGGCGGATTTTGGCATACAATCGTGGCACGGTCTCCAGATTGTGGGCGATAACGGCAGGGTTGGCATCCACAATTTTCCTCAGGGAGGTTTGAGAGCCCTGGAAATCGGGGATGAGTACTTCTGTTTTTATCCCCGCTTTTTGGACCGCATCTACTACTGCGACAAAATGTTCGGCGCCGCCATCCGCAAGGTCATCCCGGGTAACTGAGGTGATCACCAGATAATTCAACTCCATTTCCTTGGCCACCGTCGCGATCTTTACCGACTCACCGAGATCAGGCGGCGATGGAATACCGTTCTTTACCGCGCAGAAAGAGCAAGTCCGCGTACAGTTCTCTCCCAATATCATAAAAGTGGCCGTGCCGTTGCCGTAGCATTCATGCTTGTTAGGACAGCGAGCGCTTTGGCATACGGTATTCAGTCCGTGCTCTTTCAGGAGTTTCGCTACTTTCTCCCCGTCGTTGCTGTGCTGAATGATCTTTCGTAGTTTCATGATTAGTATCTGGTATCTAGTTGGCCGTTCTCCGTCTGCTTCCTGCCAACTGACCCCCGACCCCTGCCTGCCCTACGAAGCTTTAGCGAAGTAGGGGCCCCAGACCACTGTTTTCATAATTCAGAATTCTTTGTCCGCCCACTCCTCACCCCCGGCGGTAAATAACCCTCATCATCAGAATAAGACGCCGGGCCTTTCCCCGCCAGGTCGAGCTGACCGGCACCGATCACCGCTTCCCTGCTGCCGTCCGCCTTCGGGTCAGCGTACTTATCGAACCATTCCTGCATTTCCTGGCTCATTTCATTAACAATATTCCGCCGAAGAGGATCATCAATGAGGTTCTCTCGCTCACCGGGATCGTTCTTTAAATCGTAGAGTTCGTGTGGACCATCCGGATAACGGTGCACGTACTTCCATTCCCGACTCCTGATCATGCGCACCGGTCCGTACTCGTCAAAGACTACTATTTTTTCGTGTTCCTGTATCTCCCCCCCCCGCAACAAGACAGCAAAACTTACCCCGGGCAGTTTTTCCGCCTGCGGGTTTTCCAGGCCGAGATAATTCAGGAGTGTAGGCATGAAATCATACTGGCTAAGCAAATGCTGATCCACCCTTCCCTGCGGCACATGTCCCGGCCGAGAGATGATTGCCGGCACCTTCACCGCAGTGTCGTACATGTTCATGGGATAGGTGCCGTTGCCCTTGCCCCAGATGCCATGGTGGCCCATATTCATGCCGTTATCACTCATAAAGACCACCAGGGTATTCTCGCGCAGGCCCAAGGCCTCCAGCTTATCCAGGAGCTTACCGATGCATGAGTCCATGGCGGTGACAGCAGCGTAATAACCGGAGAGAACCTGATGGCGCTGCTTGGGGTCACTGTCATCAAAAGTAAATCTACCCCGGTTTGGATGGGGCAGTTCCTGCGGACAAGACGCAAAGGGACAGTCCTTATAGGAATCGAATATATCAGCCGGATGGTTTCCCCGGTCCCAGGGGGAATGCGGCGCGGTGTAATGCACGTTCAGGCAAAAAGGCCGCTCTTCATCTCGCTGCGCCTCTATAAAACAAAGGGCGTCCTCAGTAATCGCGTCGGTAACATATTTTTCTTCCTCATATAACTTCCCCTCACGAATCATTGGCGCATTGTAATAAGGGCCACCGCCTTTAGCATGCACGTACCAGTGGGAAAAACCCTTCTGCGGTCTGACACTGTCCCCCAAATGCCACTTACCACTAAAGCCGCAGACATAACCATTTTTGGCCAAAGTATCGGTATAAGCCATCTGGCCCTGGAGATACTCAATAGCCTTATCACCATCGCTGTCAATATTCCCCGCGCGGATCCAGTCATGTACGCCATGTTGAGAAGGGATGCGGCCGGTCAAAATAGAAGCGCGAGCCGGAGAACAAACAGGTGAGGTGCAGAAAAAATTTTCAAAACGCATGCCGCTGACAGCCAGGCGATCAAGGTTGGGCGTGCGGATTTCACTATTACCCGCGCAACCCAGCGCCCAAGAACCATGGTCATCAGCGAGGATTAAAACAATATTAGGTTTCATGGATTCTTCCTCCGGTTACTGGTGCTCCGGGACTCGGGACTAGTTTCGTATCTCGTATCTAGTCTGCCACTAAATCAGCGCCTTTCCCTGTATACCGTATCCCGTGTACCGTGTACTTAGCACTTGGAACTCATAATTCAGCATTCATAACTCAGAATTCCTTTTCACTTTTTCATTTTTACTTTTTACTTCAATAACCCCCATAAAATGTTCCCCTACTTTTTCTGCCACCTCTTGAATACCGACCTCCCTCGTTGACAGTTTCTGTATCGAGGTAACTTGCACCCCTTTGATACCGCAAGAAACCAACAGGTCGAAAAGGCTAAGCTCGGGATTCACGTTCAGCGCCAAGCCATGATAGCTAACCCATTCCTTGACCGCCACCCCGGCGAAACCGATCTTTTTACCCGCTACCCAAGCGCCGGTGTAGCCCTGCCTGCTCTCCCCCTTGATGCCGAAATCCTGGAGGACCGCAAACATAACTTGTTCCAGCTTTCTCATGTATTGCTTGAGTCCCAGTCCATATCCCTTTAACCCCAGCACCGGATAAGCCACCAGTTGTCCCGGACAGTGCAGCATCAGATTACCGCCGCGTTCCACCTTTACTAACTCAATACCGCGACTCGCCAGCTCATGCTCAGAAACCAACAGGTTGCCAGGCTTGCTTCCCCGTCCCACGGTAATCACCGGCGGGTGTTGTACTATATATAATGTATCTTCTCCACCACCCGCCAAGCGCTCTTGCAACAGCTCCTGCTGTAAACGATACACCTCGGAATATTCTTTTAAACCGAGATCAATTATTTTCAATATAGTTCACCTTGTTATTAGTTGTTGGTTACTAGTATCTGTTTGCAAACTAGATACTAGATACCAAATACTAAATACTGCCTCTCACCCAAACCGGCGAAGACCAGACTATGTCCCCCTCCGTCTCTATCACGCGTGCGTAGTAAAAATCCTCTTTCCTGCCTGATTTCTTCTTATCCACTAACTCCAACTCAAAATCAGGCATCGGCTGATGGGTGTTTTCCGCGGCGATCACCCGGTTGTTTTTGATAATCTCAACCTTGATAATCTTTTCAGCGCTCAAGACCTTCAAACGAATGGTGCGCGGGCCTTTGATCACACCTTCCTCCCCCATAAACAAGTCATTGACGTAAAATAAAACGATGCTCTTGTTATAGCTGGTGGCAAATGTCCGCCGGGCAAAGATCGCCTGCCACAAGGATTCACGTGTCAATTCCCTGGCCCAAACCGCTGCCAAACCGTTCCTGTATTGCAAGGTAGTAAAGGGCCCGGAGCGAGAGAGTGAAGAACCGGGATTGCCCTGGTGAGTATCACTGCCGCCGATGAAACCGAATTTATGCCCTGCCGCCAAAAAATCAGCCGCGAAGTGTCCCAGCACCTGACCGCGCAAGGGCCGCCTAGCGCCGAAATACTCGCTGCTACCATGTTTGGAATATATCTCCACTACCGGTTGGTGCTTGCCCTCAACATCGGAATACACCAGCCCCTCGCCGGCAAATTTCTTGCTGACCATTGACCCCCAGCTAATAGCCGGATGATGCGGGATCACCAGCGCTTTATGTTTTTTTAAATAAGGGTTCAATATATCTTGCTGCCACGGCTGCCAACCGTCCGGCGCCTTAAGCATCTGCGGATAATCTTCCAGGAAGTAAAGGTTTCTATGCCCGGGGTTGCCGGAAGGTACCAGCTCAAACCCCGGGAAGGTAACAAACCTGCCTGGATCATTGTATTGCCTGGCCTTATCGCAGGTCAACTGCCAGCGAGCGGGCATGTCCTTCATCTCAAACATCGGCAACGAAGCACCGTGCGTAGCGTAACCGGTAAGGTTTTTTATCGCGGTCTGATGATCCGCGGCAGCAGCGAAATGAAGCGCGGCAGTATCGCGCGCGTATTGATACACCTCGTCCAGGGACCTGGCCGCGTCAAATGATATCTCGCAATGAGCGTGGATCTCGCCGAAATAAAGGTTGTAGGGGAAGGTCTTATCGAGCCGCAGGCAGGGATTTGAGACAAAAGAACGCCCCTGATGCTCGCAACAGACTCTTAGCTCCGCCCGGTCTCTGGGCCGCAACGATAGTCGTTTGCACCCCTTATCTTTGGCTGTAAAAGTTATCTTTTTCGGCGGGTTATAAAACAGCGCCTGATTGACAAGATTTACCGACCCCTTGAATTCCGGACACCTGTTCCCATACTCATCCTCAGCGACCAGGGTAAAATCCACGCCGTCCCCTTGCCGATAGGTGGGCGTAAGATGGCCTCGCAACAAACTATAAGTTTGATTGGCAATGTCCAACCGCGGCGAGAGACGAGAGAGCTTGTTCTCCAATAAACGGCAGCAAGGAACCAGCGCATCCCTGACCGCCTGGTAAGGCAGCCGGATACCCGGGCTGCCCTCACGCCTGTCGCCAATAACCAACTTCACCTTTTCCCCCGCCCGTAACACACCGTCCCGCACCAGGATCTGCAGGAACTGTTCCTTGGCGGGATGATGTTCGATAGTTAGAACCGCCCGGGAATTAGAGCTAAAAGTGGTGTACCCCTCCTGCGCGGGCTTGACAAGCTGAGGCAGGCTAACCCCAAAAGGCACGCCAACAACCAGTCCGTCCCCTTTTTCGATATTCGGCCTAGCAACCGTGATCTCCACCCGCAGCGTCACTAGCTGTCCTGCTCTTGCCCGTTCCGCTCCCTTGACAGTAACCTTATCCTTGATCTTGGAGAAGTCATAATGATTATAACTACCGTTTCTGGTCGTTTTTATCATGGCATACTTTCTTGGTTGTTTAGTACTTCATCAACATAATAATATCACTACTGTCTAAATTACACCGTAATGTAGCGGCGGCCTACCACGGCCGCCCAATATCGGGAGCCCGTAGTAGGACTCCCCCACAATGCGAATCATGTCTCCAAAACTTGCTCGTGTAAAGATCCAGCGTCACAAACCACAACGAGCTCATTACCAGTGATATCACCCGCTTGAGCCACGTCCAATTTAGACACATATGTAATAGTATATGAACAAAAACATATTTACAACCGCTCTCTCAAATGATATGATTTCCCCCGTTTGGACAGGGGACACTAACTTAATATGCACGAGGAGAAGAAAAATGCCATTAGTACCGATGCGCGTGATTTTAGAAGCAGCCGAAAAAGGCGGTTACGGGGTAGGCGCCTTCAACGTCAACAACATGGAACAAGCCCAGGGCATCATGAAGGCAGCCGTAGAGACCAATTCGCCGCTTATTTACCAAGTGAGCCGCGGCGCCCTGCAGTACTCCAACAAAACCATCCTCAGAGACATCATCCTTGCGGTAAGCGCTCAGACCCCGGAACTGCCGGTGGCAGTACATCTCGACCACGGTAACAGCCCGGAGTCCTGTAAAGAGGCGATCGAGCTGGGCTTCACCTCGGTAATGATGGATGGTTCCCTGCAGGCCGACGGCAAGACCCCCGCGGATTATGACTATAATATGAAGGCCACCAAAGAAGTAGTCGATATGGCCCACGCCAAGGGCGTGACGGTAGAGGGCGAGATCGGTCAATTAGGCGGCATCGAGGACGGCCACGGTTCCGGTGAAGAAAAAGTAACCGACCCCCCGGACGTAAAAAAACTATTTGATGACACCAAGATGGACGCCTGCGCCCTGGCCTGGGGCACCAGTCACGGCGCCTACAAGAGCACTACCGGCAAACCGCCGGTGCTGCGCCACGATATCATCGCCGAAGTGCACAAACTGGCCCCGGAGATCTTCATTGTCAGCCACGGTTCTTCCTCGGTGCCGGCAAACCTGGTGGACGCCGTTAATTCTTTCGGCGTGATCAAAAAATATAAGAGCGAAGACGGCCACCGTCACCTCGCCGGCTACGGTGAAGATTTTGACCTCGACGCCGATGACGCCAAAAAGATAGTAGACTTCCTCTACGAATCCGAGCGGATGCCTAAGTCAGTCGGCGTACCAATGGCAGACCTGAAAAAAGGCATTCAGAACGGCGTGCGCAAGATCAACGTAGACACTGACGGCCGCCTGGCAGTGACCGCGGCCATCCTGAGTGTGATGCAGGAAAAGCCGAGCGAATTTGACCCGCGCAAATACCTGGGCCCGGCGCGCGAAGCCGTATACGAATTCGCCAAGAACGCCATGCAGGGATTCGGCTCGGTGGAGCACGCCGGAGATGTGGAGATCGTCAGCCTGGAGGAGATGAGTAAGCGATATAAGTAAGACAGTGGTCAGGGGTCGGGGGTTGGTGGTCAGTAAACGCACCCATCCCAGAGGTGAGACTACGTGCCACCCTGTGTTACACCTCTGGGATGAGGTGTACACGGGGGGCATTATTGGTATTAGTTGCTGACTAGATACGAGCTACTAGCTACGAGATACGAAAGGACGCTGTACTCTGTACGCACCATGTATGATCTGATCGTAATCGGCTCCGGGCCCGGCGGCTATGAAGCCGCGGCACACGCCGGGCAACTGGGCAAAAAAGTACTGCTTTTTGAAAAAGACGCCCTGGGTGGCGTCTGCCTTAACTCCGGCTGTATCCCTACCAAGACACTGCTCAAGTCGTCACGCTTCCTCACCTATTGCCGTGAAGCGGAGCTCTACGGGGTCAGCACCTCCCCGGCCAAGATAGACCTGGTCAAAGTCCAGGAGAGAAAAAATAAGATAGTCTCTACCCTTACCAAAGGCATCGAAGCTTTGCTAAAGAAAAGCAGTGTAGAAGTGATCAAAGCCGAAGCTAAGCTGCTCGGCGAAAAAACGGTAGCAGCCGCAGGAAATGAATACCAGGCCACGAACATCCTTATCGCCAGCGGCGGCAAGATCGCCCAGCCGCCGATCAAGGGTATAGACTCCCCCGATGTGTACGACTCCAGCTCCATCCTAAAAATAGACAAAACACCCGCATCCCTGGCGATCATCGGCGGCGGCATTATTGGCCTGGAATTCGCCTGTTTTTTCTGCGAACTGGGCACGAAAGTCACTGTAATAGAAATGCTCCCCTCGATCGCCGCCGGCATCGATACCGACATAGCCAAACGGCTTATGAACTCGCTGAAAAAGAGCGGGGTAGAATTTAAACTTTCCAGCCTTGTAAGCTCATTAACAGCAAAAGTAGTCCGCTACAAAGAAGGAGAAAAGGAAGCGCAGGAACTCCAGGCAGATATGATCTTGAATGCCGCCGGCCGCCTGCCCGCAACACAGGGCCTTGGCCTGGCCGAAGCAGGAGTAGAACTAAAGAACGGCGCGATCTCAGTCTCCGCCGCGGGAAAAACCAACGTCGACGGCGTCTGGGCCTGCGGCGATGTTACCGGCAGAATGCCGCTGGCCCACGCGGCCGTACGCGAGGGGATCGTAGCGGTCAATAATATGTTCGGCAAGGAAGATTCGCTAGACCACGACGCGATCCCCTGGGTAATCCATACTCATCCCGAAGTAGCGGGAGTAGGACCCAGCGAAGAAGAACTAAGAAAACGAGGCATAGCCTATCGAAAAACGCTCAGCCCGATGGGTCTGGCGGGCCGGTTCATCATTGAGAACGAGGGTAAATCCGGCACCATCAAAGTTCTGGTAAGTGAAACGGAAAACAAGATACTAGCCGTACATATGATCGGCGATCCATGCGGCGAGATGATCTTCGGCGCAGCAATGATGGTAGAACAGGGAATGACGCCTAATGACGTAAAGAAAGTTGTCTTCCCTCACCCCACGGTCTCGGAAGCCTTGAAGGAAGCAATCATTAGGATGCAATAGGTAGACAGTTCTGAATTATGAGTTATGAATTGTAAACAATGTATACAGGATACCGGAAACCGAATTCCGGGCACTACCAACAACTAACCCTTCGACAAAGACTCCACCGTCTTTAACGACTCTTCACCACCAAGGCACTAAGACACCAAGAAAAATCTCCTTGGTTAACGGCGAGACCACTCTCCGCTGGAAGGGGAGCACTTATTAATCTTGAAAGGAACGCTTGAAGGCAAATGGTAGGCACGAAGGAAAATCGAGGCACCAAAGAATAGAACACATAAACCACGCTTTTTTGCACTTCGAAATTCAGAACTCATAATTCATAATTCCTTTGTGCCTCTTATACCTTGGTGACTTGGTGGTAGAAAGAACTTTCGTTGTGTCATCGCGGTAAATCAAAATCTGGTGCCCATAATTCAGCATTCATAATTCATAACTCAGAACTCAGACTCCTTGTAGAGATATAGAGTAAAATCGTTCATCTTATAATCATGCCGCATCGTCACTTCACCGGCAAAGCTCTCGGCGTATGCTTTCATATCCTCCGGCGAAAAATAATAGAGGTAGTCTACCTTGTAGGGCTCGCGTGAGGAAAGAAAATTACAGGCTACCCCCTTACGGCATATCTCCCATGCCTGCCGCAAACCGCGCCTGGCCACGCCAAAATTATCGCTGATCGTCCAATTGAAAGCACCGCTGATCAAAACATAATCAAAACGCCTGCCCAAGTTTGATGCGTCCAACTCCCCAGGCAAAAATTCCGCGGCCGGATATTTACTCCGCGCCGCCGTCAGCATCTGCGGGCAAACGTCCAGACCACAGTAATCCACCGCTATCTCCCGACGACGCAGATAACCGTAAAGATCACCCACTCCACAGCCACCGTCCAATAGCGAATGCCCAGCCAAAGAAGCTATCTCCGTCAGCACCCGAAAGCGCGTCTCCTGGGTGCGCTTGCTGCTCCAACCAAGGCCGAGCGAACTATCGGTGCCGTTGTCCCGCAACAGCCCGCTGTATACTTTTATTGTTGATTCTTTGTCTGCTTTGTTCATTCTTTCCGTCTCGGGTCTCGGGTCACGCGTCTCGTGTCACTTGGCAGGCGACGCGTGACAAAAAACACGCGACACGCGACTCAAAATATAAACAACACCTGCTCAAAATCAACCACCCGCCCCCGCTTAACCACAACTCCCTCCCGTTTTAGCATAGCGGCTTTCCGCTTGATCGTCACCCCCGCGCCCCACACCCCGGCAAACCCACCGATAAATCCCCCGGCCGCCACCACCCGATGACAGGGGACAACCGGTGCGTAAGGATTATGCGCCATGGCGTTGCCCACGGCGCGCGGACTGGTCTTCAGGGCTCTTGCTAAGTGGCCGTAGGTGGTGACTTTACCCTGGGGAATACGCTTGGCCATTCGATATACTTTCTCCCTAAATACAGTTGTCATCATCTGATTATACAACACATTAATAATATGAAACGCCTGTTATGCGCAAAATATTCGGACATTTTATCCCCCAATTAATCATCGCAATCTAATCTTTTCCTGTTATGATAACGCAATGTGAAACAAGGAGAGATAATGCCAAAAGATACCCAACTGGATTTCAGCAAGCTGCCCCGCTATCAGGAGCGTAGCTTTATGCCAAACGATGCCGATATGGGCAACACCGAACAGGTTGTGGTGCTCTTTGAAAAGCTGGAAGCGCGCGAAATTAAATCCACCGAGGAACTGGAAAAATGGCTGCTGGATCACTCCGAGTTATCGGCGGCACTCTCCCAGGAAAACTCCCGCTTAAGCATCCGCATGACCTGCCAAACTGACGATGAAGCACGCGCCCAGGATTACAAAAATTTCGTACAAAACGTCCTGCCAGCGGTAAAACCTATTTCTCATAAAATAAACCAGAAATATCTGGCGCTATGCGAGAAATACCCACTGGACGCGGGCCGTTACCACGTCCTTGACCGGGCGATTAAAACCGACGTGGAACTATTTCGTGAGGAAAACGTACCCCTGCAAACACAGGAATCTCTACTCGACCAGGAATACCAAACCATTTGCGGCGCAATGACCGTAGAATTCCAAGGCCAGCAACGAACCCTGCAACAAATGGGAGTGTTCCTACTGGAACCTGACCGTCCGCTACGCGAAAAAGCCTGGAAAGCCACCTCTACCCGTCGTCTGCAGGACAAAGATAAACTCGAAGAGATCTTCGACAAGATGCTGGAATTGCGCACCCAAATCGCCGCCAACGCCGGCTGCAAAGACTATCGCGAATTTATGTTCCGCGCCTATCATCGTTTCGATTACACTCCCGATGACTGCCGCCGTTATCATGACACCGTAGAGCGTCTGGTAATCCCACACTGGCAAAAACTCGTCGCGCAACGCAAACAATCAATGGCGCTGGATCCTCTGCGCCCCTGGGACACCGCTGTCGATCCCCAGGGCCGGCCACCCTTAAAGCCGTTTACGAACGTATCCGAGCTGCGTGCCGGCGCAAGGCAGATATTCAAACAGGTTGATCCCGAGCTTGGCGCGCAGTTCGCCAAAATGGACGATATGGATCTGCTCGATCTGGACAGCCGGATAGGTAAAGCGCCCGGCGGCTATCAGGCCGTACTGGAAGAAACCCGTCTGCCCTTTATCTTCATGAACGCGGTAGGTGTAGACGGCGATGTACGCACCCTCTTACACGAGGGCGGCCACGCCTTCCATACCATGGCCGCACGCTCAGAACCCCTGACCAGCTATCGTCAAGCGCCGATGGAATTCTGCGAGGTGGCCTCGATGGGTATGGAGCTTTTAGCGGGGGAACATCTGGGAACCTTCTATAAAAACGAGGAAGATATGAAACGCTCGCGGCGCGAGCACCTGGAGGGTGTGATCAGTATCCTGCCCTGGGTGGCAACAATAGACGCCTTCCAGCACTGGATCTACACCCATCCCGGACACGACCGGGAAGCCCGCAAAAAAGCCTGGCTGGAGACGCTGGACCGCTTCAGCACCGGACTGGTTGACTATAGCGGCCTGGAAGAAGAAAAGGCCTACGCCTGGCACCGCCAACTGCACATCTTTGAAGTACCCTTCTATTATATAGAGTATGGCATCGCCCAGCTCGGCGCCTTGCAGCTCTGGGCCCGGGCCAAGCAGGACAAACAGGCCGCACTGGCTGATTATAAGCAAGCACTGGCGCTAGGCGGCTCAAAACCACTGCCGGAGTTATTCGAAGCGGCAGGATTAAAATTTGACTTCTCCGAGCAGACCATCGCACCGGTGATGGATTCGCTGGGGGAGGAGTTGGCCAAGCTGTAACGGCTCAGCTACGAAGCAACAAACGTAGCTCGTAGTTCGTAGCCCTGTACCATTCGCGTTGACACGCTCAGGTACAGGGTCCTGAGCGAGCAAAGTGAGTCGAAGGACTAGTAGCTCGAGACTCAAGACCCGTGACCAAAGACTGGTTTCGTATCCTGCTTTGCTGACCCCTGACCACTGATCCCTGGCTTCATAATTCATCCGCCTCTGCCTGACTACGTCAGGACTACGGCGAGACAGGTAACTCATAATTCATAATTCTTTATCCCATATACCATGTAGTGAAACTCCCCGCGGCAAGCCGCGGGGCATCTTTAGCGCAGCTTCATACGAAGCTGCGCAGGCCCTTGCTGTACTTTATTTTGCAATCTAATCCTCTTCTTCCCCGCCCCTGGAGG
>JAUXIB010000100.1 GCA_030621225.1 candidate division FCPU426 bacterium | reverse complement strand
TTCGTCGCTCCGCTTCTGGTCTTCGATGCCTTCCTTTTCCACATTCGGTGGAGGGAAGACATGTGGTCGCCTCCGGCGACCGGAGCCCCTCAAGGGGGGAGAAGCATGGCAGTGATTGTTCTTGGTCGTTTCTCTGTGGTCTCTGTGTTCTCTGTGGCTCCAAGTGTCGTCGTGGTGAGTGTCGTTATCCAAAAAAATCTGTGGATAAGAAAGAGGGAAAAATGGTAAAGAAAAAGAAGTGGGCCGGGCGGTACAAAAAAAACACCGATCCTTTTCTGGAGCTTTTTAGCTGGTCGTTGCCCTTTGACCAGGAGCTGCTGCGCGAGGAGTTGGCGCTTAACGCGGCTTACGCGGACGCGTTGGCTGAGGCGGGCTATTTAAAAAAGGCCGAGGCGCGCCGGGTAAAGATCAAGCTGGACGCTTTGCGCAAGAAACCCGCGGGCAGCGTTCTGAAGGCCGGCCCATCGATGGAAGATATTCATATGCTGATCGAGGACGAACTCGGCGAGCTCGGTAAGAAACTGCATGCCGGGCGTAGCCGTAATGATCAAGTGGCTACCGATGAGCGTCTGTACTTGCGCCGGGCGGGCGGTGCCGTTCAGGCAGGATTACGCCTGTTGCGTTTGGCCTTGTTGGATAAGGCGGCGCAGCACTTGACCACGTTGATGCCGGGCTATACGCATTTGCAGCGGGCGCAGCCGATAACTTTTGCTTATCTGTTGTTAGCTTACGTCCAGATGCTGGGCCGGGACGCCGGGCGTTTGGCTGCCGCGGTTGAACGCGCCTCGGAGTTGCCGCTGGGTGCTGCCGCGCTGGCGGGCAGTTCGCTGTCATTGGATCATAAGAAACTGGCAAAACGCCTGGGTTTCCGTGAGCTGGCGGGTAATTTGCTTGATGCCGTGAGCGATCGGGATTGTCTGCTGGAATTTTTGAACGGCTTGGCGATCGTCGGCGTGCATCTCTCGCGTCTTTCGGCTGAGTTGGTGCTCTACTCATCGAAAGAGTTTTCTTTCTTGCGGCTGGCCGAGGAACATACTACCGGCAGTAGTATTATGCCGCAAAAACGAAATCCGGACGCCGCGGAGTTGATCCGCGGCAAGAGCGGCCGCTTGGTTGGCAATATGATCTCGCTGTTTACTACGATCAAGGGTTTGCCCGGCGCTTATAACCGTGACCTGCAGGAAGATAAGGAGCCGCTGTTTGATTCGGTGGACACCGCGCTCTGCTCACTTGAGATGATGACCCGGGTGATCAAAGGCCTGGAAATCAACGCGACACGGATGCGTCAGGCGGTAGAGGAAGATGAGATGATCATGGCTACCGAGCTGATGGAGCGGTTGGTGGACGCGGGAGTGCCGTTGCGCGAAGCGCATGAGGCGGTGGGCGCCCTGGTGCGGCAACTTGAGGATGCGGGTCGGAAGTTCTCTGATCTTTCCGCCGCGGAGTGGAAAAAAACGTTGCCCAAGCTAAAAGGAACGCCGGCACAATGGCTGGATCCGCTTGCCGCCCTGAAACGCCGCAAACATCCAGGTGGGCCAAATCCTTCCATGGTGAAGAAAAAGATCGAGGAACTACGTAAGGAATTGAAGTAGGAGTTATGAATTCTGGGTTATGAATTATGAATTACACGGGTAAAGGAGACTTGTATCTCGTCTCTAGTATCTGGTATCTAGTTTGGCTTACGAATTCAGCTGAACGAGCTACGAGCTACAAGCTACGAGCTACGAACGAATGAGCATCCCCGGACTACACAAGAGCTTCACGAGAAAGAACGGCGTCCTGCACGCCGAAGGTGTCTCACTAGAGAAACTTGCCGCGAAGCATGATACGCCGCTGTTCGTGTATAGCCGGCAGGCGATAGAAGAACGCTGCCGTGAGGTTACCACGGCCTTTGCCGCGCCGCGCTGCCGGGCATTCTTTTCGGTCAAGTGCAACGGCAACCAATCGATCCTGGGGCTTGTTAGGAAAATTGGTTTGGGTGCGGATATTGTTTCCGGTGGGGAGCTTTTCCGCGCGAAGCAGGCAGGATTTACGGGTGAAGATATTGTTTTCGCCGGGGTAGGGAAGAGGGACGAGGAGATAGCTGCCGCGCTCCGCTTCCGGATAAAGTCGTTCAATGTGGAGTCGATCCCTGAGCTGAAGAAGATAGATAAGATCGCCAGAAAACTGAACAGGAAAGCGCGTATTTCTATCCGGGTTAATCCGGATATTGACGCCAAGACGCATAAACACATTACTACCGGTACCAGTGCCAATAAATTTGGTTTGCTAATAAAAGAAGCGTTAAAAGCCGGAGCGCTTATCAAGGGGATGAAGGGCGTTGAGTTGAACGGGCTGCATTTTCATATTGGTTCGCAGATCACGGATCCCGGGCCGTTTGTCCGCACGGCTAAATACGCCAGGAAATGTGTGGCTGAATTTGGCCGCATTGGACTGGAGGTTAGAGTCCTTAACTTCGGCGGCGGCTTTGGTGTGAGTTATGACGGTAGGCAGGTTACCCCGGTATCAATCTTTGCGCGGCAGGTGTTAGGAGAATTGGCGGCAATCGACCAGGAAGTATTTATAGAACCCGGTCGATACATCGCGGCGCCGTCAGCCCTTTTATTGACGCGGGTGGTTTACCGCAAAGAAGCCGGCAAGAGGGTGTTTTTGATCCTTGATTCGGGAATGAACGATCTGATACGTCCTGTCTTATATCAGGCTTATCACCATATCGAACCGGTTCGCAAGCGGCCGGGCCGAAAGGAAAAGGTGGACGTGGTGGGGCCGATATGTGAGACCGGGGATACCTTTGCCAGGGAAAGGTTATTACCTCGGCTGGAGGAAGGTGAGCTGCTTGCGCTGACCTGTGCCGGGGCATACTGCGCGAGCATGGCTTCAAATTATAACGCGCGGCCCAGGCCGGCGGAAGTGTTGGTGTCTGGAACGAGTGCTAAGGTTATTAGGAAAAGGGAAAGCTATAAGGATTTGGTAAGGCTGGAATCGTAGTTGCTGGTTGCTGGTCGCTAGTTGCTAGTCCGCTGACTAGGAAGCGGCTGTAGGCAAGGTCTTGCACCAGCAACAAGCAACTAGCAACGAGCAACAGCATTATGGTCATAAAATTCGTAAAAATGTCTGGGGCTGGAAACGATTTTATCGTTTTCGATAACCGTGCGGGTAAAGTTAAAAACCTTACCCGGCTGGCGCAAAAACTTTGTCCGCGGCGTACCGCGGTGGGCGCTGACGGTATATTGGCTCTGGAAAGATCGAAGAGCGCGGATATCAGGATGCGCTACCTGAATGCTGACGGCTCCGAAGCTGAAATGTGCGGCAACGGGGCGCGTTGCCTGGCTTATTACGCTTATATCAAGAAAGCCGCGAAGCGGGTGATGACGATAGAGACCCTCGCCGGGCCGCATCGGGCCAGGTTAAAGGGCAAGAAAGTATCGCTGGAAATGCCGCCGCCGAGCGCGCTGCGGCTGGGCAGTAACTTACGGCTGCCCGGAGGCCGAGGGGTCATTTTGCATTCCGTTAACACGGGCGTGCCCCATGCGGTAATGGAGGTGAAGGATATCGAGACAGTCGATGTTGCGGGGATGGGCGCGGCGATAAGGCATCATCGTCATTTTGCCCCCGCGGGAACCAACGCGAACTTTGTACAATATCGATCGGACGGTATTTACTATCGAATTTACGAACGGGGAGTGGAGGAAGAGACGCTGGCCTCGGGAACCGGCGCGGCGGCGGTCGCTACTGTTTCCGTGGCGCTGGGGCTGGCGAAAAGTCCGGTGCGGATGCGCGCCAGGAGCGGCATTATCTTGACCATCGGGCTTGGCGGCAAAGCGCCTGATTTCACTTCACTGACACTGGAAGGTCCGGTGGAGGTGGTTTATGAAGGCAAGGCGAACATATAGTAGTTGCTCGTTGCTAGTTACTGGTGACGGGCCTGACTTACGATACGAGCAACAAGCAACTAGCGACGAGCGACAAACCTGAGGAGGTAACGATGTTTAAAGGCGTTCTAACTGCAATAGTAACTCCGTTCAAGGAAGACCACAGCGTGGACGAGACACGGTTCGTTGAGTTGATTGAATTCGGTATCAAGAACGGCACTCAGGGGATGGTGCCCGTCGGCACCACCGGTGAGTCGCCTACGCTTAGTTCCGAAGAGCATAAGCGGGTAATAGAGATAACCGTTGATACGGTGGCGGGGCGGGTGCCGGTGCTGGCCGGCGCCGGATCCAATAATACGCAGGAGGCAATAGAGTATACCCAGCACGCCGCTAAGGTGGGGGCGGACGGTACGCTGCATGTTACCGGTTATTATAATAAGCCGACGCAGGAGGGCCTCTATCAGCATTTCAAGGCGGTGGCCGAGGCGAGCAAACTGCCGCTGATCGTTTATAATATATTTTCCCGTACCAACGTGAATGTTGAGACATCGACTCTCGCACGCCTGGCGCGGATCAAGAACGTTATCGGCGTAAAAGAAGCAAGCGGTAGTCTTGACCAGGTCAGCGCGGTGCGCGCCGCTTGCGGCAAGGATTTCCTGGTACTCTCCGGTGATGATTCTCTGACCTTGCCTATCCTTTCGGTGGGCGGGGATGGAGTTATCTCGGTTGTCTCTAATCTGGTGCCTGGAATAGTGCGCGAGCTGGTGGAAAAATTTCAGGCGGGGGACCATGCGGCCGCTGCGGCCATTCATCTCAAGCTTTTGCCGTTGGTGAAGGCGTTGTTCGTGGAGACTAACCCCGCGCCGGTGAAAACCGCGTTGCAGATAGTTGGGCTTTGTTCCGGCCGCGTCAGGCTGCCTTTGGTAGAGCCGGCCAAGGAGAACAGGGAGCTGATCGCCAGGGAGTTGAAGAAGTTCACCATAAATAAGTGAGTCGTGCGTCGCTTGTCGCTTGTCACGTGTCAGGCATGACCCGAGACCAGAGACCCGAGACTCGTGACCAGGACGGAGAAAACTATGACCAAAATAATTATTAACGGTCTTATGGGCCGTATGGGTCAGGAAATTGCTGCTGCGGCCTATAATAATCACTACCGCTTTTCTCCCACCTTGAGGGGGGGAGAAAAGGAGCGGAGCGACGAAGAGGGGGGTGAACTATGACCAAGATAATAATTAATGGACTGATGGGTCGGATGGGCCAAGAGATAGCTAAGGCCGCCTTAGCCGACCGCGATATCCTGATAGTTGGTGCTATTGAATGGGCAGGCAGCCGGGATGTCGGTAAATCTTTGCGGGAACTGATCGGTCCGGGCGCGCACGATGTGCGTCTGGTTTCCTCGCTGGCTGAAGCGGATGAGCCGTTTCGTAAGGTGGTGATCGATTTCAGTACCGCGGAGGCCACTATGGATATGTTGACCACGCTGGTGAGGAACGAGTGCCCGGCGGTGGTCGGCACTACCGGCTTGGACGCTCATTGCCGCAAACAGTTGGCTAAAGCGGCCAGGAAGATCCCCGTTGTCTATCAGAGCAATATGAGCCTGGGTATGAATATTCTCTTTCAGTATACCAAGCGCGCCGCGCAGTTATTGGGGGAGGAATATGACATTGAGATCGTCGAGGCGCACCATAATCAAAAAGTGGACTCCCCTTCTGGTTCGGCGGTTACCCTGGCCGAGGAAGCGGCGCTGGGACGAGGCAAGAAGCTGGACAAGCTGGCTGTTTTCGGGCGCGGTCGCGGCAAGAAACAACGGGGGAAAGGTGAGATAGGGATTTCTGCGATACGTGGTGGATCCATCGTAGGCGAGCACGAGGTGATGTTCTGCGGCCCCGGCGAGACGCTGCGTTTGGGGCATACCGCTGTTTCGCGCTCTGCTTTTGCCCAGGGCGCTATTGCCGCGGCGAAATGGGTGAGCCGCAAAAAGCCCGGGCTATATTCGATGGCGGATGTGCTGGGCATCAAATAGACGGTACACAGGATACGGGATACCGGATACAGGATACCGGGGGCTTATTAAGTGGGCAGTTTGTCCTGAGCGAGTGAAACGGGTCGAAGGGTAGACAGTAGTCAGTAGACAGCGAGCTACTGGCTCCTCGACGGGCTCAGGGTGAGCTTTGCGAATCGAAGGGTTATCAAAAAAGCCGTTAACGTCGTGTCGTCGTGGTGAAAGGTTTTAAAGATGCTCTTAAGAGACGACAACGAAGCTATTATCCGACCGCCCGCGGAAGCGGGTAGTTTTATTCTGCTGGTTACCCGCGGCTGTTCCCACAACAAATGCACCTTTTGCGGCGCCTACCGTGAACGCAAATTCGGCGTGCGTCCTTTTGAGGAAGTAGCGGCGACAATAGGGGCGGAAGCGGCCAACGATCCGGACCATCGTCGTGTCTTTCTCGCCGACGGCAACGCCATGGTTTTGAAGACGGCGGAATTAGAGCGGATATTGGACGAGTTGGCGTCGGCGCTGCCGCGCCTGGCGCGGGTGGGGCTCTATGCTAATGCCGGCGACGTCCTGTCAAAATCCGATCAGGAGTTGCGGTTGTTGGCGGACAAAAAACTTGCTCTCGCTTATATCGGTCTGGAGAGCGGCAACGAGGAAGTGCTGCGGCGGATAAAAAAGGGATCCACGGCTGTCGAGATGACCGAGGCGGTGCGGCGCCTGCAGTCTGTCGGCATCAAGGTGTCGCTGATCGCGTTGCTCGGATTGGCTGGTAAGGAATTATCAGCGGCGCACGTCCGTGATAGTGTTGAGATCATCAATCAGATGCAGCCAACAATGTTGAGTTTTCTCTCTTTGATGCTGATTCCCGGTACTCCCCTGGATCGCGCGGTGGAACGTGGGGAATTCTCGATACCTGACGATCTAGCCATATTGGAGGAACTAAGGGGTATGGTGGCAGGACTGGAGCTTGAATCTACCGTTTTCCGTTCCAACCACGCGTCAAATTATTTGCCGTTGGCAGGCCGTTTGCCCAAGGACAAGCAACGCCTGTTGGCGGAGATAGACGGAGCCCTTGCCGGCGAAACCCCCTTGCGCCCGGAATATTGGCGGGGCTTATAATGAAATCACTTCCTTTTAGCCACAGAGGTCACAGAGAACACAGAGGAACCCTTCGGCTTGCAAACGACGCTCGCTCAGGGCAGGACGGCTCAAGAAAAAAACTCTTTGGATAACGGTGGAGCATAATGGGGGGGTCAGAACAAAAAAAAGATATTGATAATTAAGTAGACAGTGTGTTACAATGATGTTAGGGTTAAAGAATAGAGAATAAGCACCGATATATATTATAGTGAGGTAAATGAATAATTATTTGAGAGAAAAATTTTGGCTGATATTGGTGTTCTGTTTGTCATCGGTTCTTATCGCAGGCTGCACTGGTAATAGTAATGATAGTTATACCCCTCTTGTTGTTGTGGTCACGGCCACGCCAATTCCCGCGGGTGGCGGTGGTGGCGGCGGTGGCGGCGGTGGTCCGACAGCAGTTCCGACTTCGATGCCTTCGACCTATACACCGATTCCAACAATTACAATAGTTCCGCCGGTCTATCCGCCCTATGTGCCGCCCCCGTCTATTACGTATGCCTACGCCGGCGCAGTCGTTACTACTCTTGCCGGCGAGCCGGGAGCAAGTGATTCGGTGGATGGAGTGGGCAACGGCGCTCGCCTGGCCGGGCCGTATGGGATGGCCTATGATTATCTGAATACGATTTATTTTGCTGAAATTGGCAGCCACACTGTCAGGACGTTGAATATTCTTACCAATACAGTGACTACTGTTTACGGCACGCCCTTTTGTTCTCATCTGTCAGCTTGTCTTGGGGAACTAGCTTCGCCTTCCTCTGTGGCCATCAGTGGTGGTGTGCCCTATATCGCTGACACTATGACTGGCCGCGTAGTTGATGTGATGGGAACGCTGATAGCCGGCCTCCAGCCGGGGGTCAATTTCGGATATTTTGACGGCATCGGCGCTGAAGCGGAATTCAACCGTCCGCAAGGGGTGGTCGCGACCGGGGGTTACCTCTATGTAGCGGATGGTCACAACCATTGCATCCGGCGCATTGATCTCACCCCGCCGGATTATGATGTCACTACTTTCGCCGGTACGCCGAAGGTGGCTGGTTCCTGGGACGGGGTAGGAACCTCGGCCCGTTTTCATGAGCCTACCGGGATGGATACGGACGGTACCTATTTATACGTGGCTGACCAGGGTAACCACTTGATTCGGCGGGTGGATCTTGTGACCGCGGAGGTCACCACTATTGCCGGCCAGGCGAATGAGGCCGCGCATGTGGACGGGCCAGCTTGGCAAGCTCGATTCAATTTGCCCCGGGATGTCGCGGTTGACGGTTCCGGCCGGATAATCATTGCCGACAGTTTTAATTGCGCGATACGCATGCTGGATAACGGCATGGTTTATACGATAAGCGGCGACTATCAGAATTGCGGCCACCAGGACGGTCCTGCTTCAGTGGCTACCTTTAATACGCCAAGTGGTGTGGAAGTTGTGGGCACTGCCATCTACGTTAGCGATTTTGCTAACTACGTGATTAGAAAGATACAGTAGGCAATAAGCAGTATACGGTAGACAGGGAACGGCGCTTATGCTTTCCTTGGCTATTATCTACCGTATTTTTATTTGTTTTCAGAATTCATAACTCATAATTCAGAATTCCAAACCTGCCGCTTACACCTCACCCCAGAGGTGTAACACAGGGTGGCACGTAGTCTCACCTCTGGGGTGGGTGCTGCTGCCTACTGACCACTGACCCGTGACATGAGACGCGTGACGCGTGACCCGGTGCTCATAACTCAGAGTAATTGTTACAATCAGCCCATTTTAGATGTATATTATTATAGAAGGGTTGTTGTATCCTTCCCCATGAATGAGCAGATAAAACACGGGAGTGGCATCCGTGAGGGCATCGCTATACAGTCGCGGGGCGGTTATCTTCTCGTTGGCCGGGGGG
>JAUXIB010000172.1 GCA_030621225.1 candidate division FCPU426 bacterium | reverse complement strand
AGGGGAAAGAGGAGGCGCCGGAGGAGAAGCCTGCCCCGAGCGAGGTCGAGGGGAAAAAGGAGGCGCCGGAGGAGAAGCCTGCCCCGAGCAAGGTCGAGGGGAAGGAGGAGGTATCGGAGGAGAAGCCTGCCCCGAGCAAGGTCGAGGGGAAAGAGGAGGCACCGGAGGAGAAGCCTGCCCCGAGCAAGGTCGAGGGGAAGGAGGAAAAGCCGGAGGGTAAGAAATAAAAAGCCGCGAACCAGAGTCGCAAAGCGGCACGGTTCACGGTCCTGAAGCGAACATGGTGAGCTGAAGGGTAAAAAGGAAAAAACGAAAGGGAGGGTAGAAATGGCGGATAAACTCAGCAAGGATGACATTATTGGTGCGGTGAAGGAAATGAGCGTTTTGGATCTCAACGAGTTGGTCAAGGCTATCGAGGAGGAGTTCGGCGTTAGTGCCGCAGCGCCGGTGGCGGTGGCAGCCGGGCCGGCTGGTGGAGAGGAAGCGGCAGAAGAGAAAGACAGCTTCGATGTAGTTTTGAGCGCGATCGGTGACAAAAAGATCCAGGTGATTAAGGCGGTGCGTGAGTTGACCGGATTGGGACTCAAAGAGGCCAAGGAATTGGTGGACGCGGCGCCCAAGACGGTGAAGGAAGGCGTTAATCAGAGTGAGGCGGATGAGATCAAGAAAAAGCTGTCCGAAGCCGGTGCGACGATAGAGTTGAAATAATGCGGATAAAAGGGACTTCCGCCTTTGTCAAGACTACGGCGGACAGGCGGGACTAGAGGCTCGGGGCTCGGTGAACCAACCGCCGAACGTCAAAGGTCGAATGTCGAACGTTAAGCGATGTGTGACCAGCGTTTAGACGTTTGACGCTTTTGACGGGCGAGCTACGAGCTACCAGCTACGAGTTACGAATAAAGTTTTCAGATAGTTACCATATAATTAACGTTGTTAGATGTTTTTGTTGTTGACAAGCCATAAACCTTTGCGTATAATCCTGCGATTACGATTAAATTCCGCGGTTTAGCCGCAAATCCTGCGATTTCTGCGGATAATGGGCTTCTGTGGTTCTTTTGAAGTTTTCGCCAATGTGAAAACAAAGGGGATAGTATGTCTTTTACAGAAGTAGCTAGTGGTAAACGGCGCCGTTTCAGCTTCGCGAAGATCGAAGAGAGAGAGCCGGTGCCGTATCTTCTGGATGTTCAGCTGAGGTCATACGCCGAATTTTTGCAGCTAGGAATTGAGCCAAGCAAGAGGAAGCGTTCCGGATTGCAAGCCGTTTTTATCGACACTTTCCCGATAACTGATTTCAACAACAATTTTTCGTTGGAGTTTGTCAGTTACAGTTTGGGGGAGCCGAAGAACGACATGGAAGACTGCAAGAACAAAGGGATGACCTATTCCGCCCCCTTGAAAGCAACGTTGCGTTTGCACATCAACGAGAAAACCGAGGACGGAGCGGTTAGGCCGGAGCGGATCAAAGAGAAACAGGATGTCTTTTTGTGTGAGTTCCCCCTGATGACTGAGACCGGTACCTTTATTATCAATGGCGCGGAGCGAGTGATCGTCAGTCAACTCCATCGTTCTCCCGGCGTAATATTTGATGATGACGGCGGTAAGCGATATGGAATAAATCGGAAGCTGTTACGGGCCAGGTTGATACCTTACCGGGGCAGTTGGCTGGAGTTTGAGTTTGATAGCTCTAACGTACTCTACGCCCAGATAGACCGCAAGCGGAAGTTTCTGGCAACAACGCTTTTCCGTGCTTTGGGGATTGAAGACAACGAGGCTATTCTTGAGGAGTTCTTTGACTTGGAAAAGGTCACCTTAAAGGCTGCCGTAGAGCGAGTCAGCGCTAAGGACCTTATAGATTCGGAGACAGGCGAAGTGCTCTTACTGAGTGGCGAGGTGATAACGGAGGTCAAGGCAGATGAGATCAAGGCTCTTGGCGGTACTGCGATAAAAGAGTTGACAGTGCTGAAGGTGGGGGATGTCAACATCAATATGTTGGCTACGTTGACCAAGGACAAAATGGCCGGCAAAGAGAGTTCTGTCTTGGAGATTTATGCCAAAATGCGGCCCGGTGATCCACCGAAGATAGAAAGTGCGGAACTTTTTCTTAATAACCTTTTCTTCAACCCGCGGCGTTACGATTTGGGCAAGATCGGCCGCTATAAGTTGAATACTCGGCTGAAGTTGGCTATTGATCAGGAAAAGACCACTCTCACCCAGGAGGATATCCTTGCTGCGGTGAAGAAACTTTATGAAATAGCTAATAAGGCGGGCAAGAAAGATGATATCGATCATCTGGGGAACCGACGCGTGCGTGCGTCCGGCGAGCTGATCGAGAACTGTGTGCGCAAAGGGTTAGCTCGCATGGAGCGTGTGGTCAGGGAAAGAATGAGTATTCTTAGCATGGAAGATATCATGCCCAATGATTTGATAAACACGAAGCCGGTCTCGGCGGCGATCAATGAGTTTTTTGGCTCCAGCCAGCTTTCGCAGTTTATGGATCAGACTAATCCCTTGGCCGAGTTGACACACAAACGTCGTCTTTCCGCGTTGGGTCCGGGGGGATTGAACAGGGACCGGGCTGGTTTTGAGGTGCGGGATGTACATTATACGCACTATGGCCGGCTTTGCCCGATTGAGACGCCTGAAGGGCCGAATATTGGTTTGATCACATCTCTGGCGACTTACGCACGTATCAATGAATATGGTTTTATTGAGACGCCGCTACGTGTGGTGAAGAAGCGTGCTCTGCAGCCAACTGTGGATTATCTTTCCGCCGACCAGACAGATCAACATCATATTGCCCAGGCTAACGCTTTGGTGGATGGGCGCAACCGGCTTTCTGAAGATAATCTGGCCGGTCGTTACCGCGATGATATCCCGGTGGTTGCCGCAGAGGATATAGACTATATAGACATCTCCCCCAAGCAGATCGTTAGTGTCGCTGCCGCGTTAATACCGTTTTTGGAGCATGATGATACTTCGCGCGCGCTGATGGGATCTAATATGCAGCGTCAGGCGGTGCCGCTTTTAATCAGTGAGGCACCCCTGGTGGGTACCGGTATGGAGGACAAGGTGGCCTATGATTCCGGTGCGGTGATCAGGGCTAAGCATGCGGGCGTGGTAGAAGAGGTGACTGCCGATAGGATTACGATCGTCACGGACGCTCGTAAGGAGATCGGCGTAGATAATTATCATTTGGTGAAGTTCCAGCGCTCTAATCAGGACACCTGTATTAATCAGCGTCCGATAGTGGAAAAGGGCGAACGGGTGCGCGCGGGGGATCCGATCGCCGACGGTCCTAGCACTAACCAGGGCGAACTTGCTTTGGGGAGAAACTTGCTGGTGGCCTTCATGCCATGGCGCGGTTATAATTTCGAGGATGCCATTGTTATCAGTGAGCGCGTGGTACGCGAAGATATCTTTACCTCGGTGCACATTGAGGAAATGCAGGTAGAGGCTCGTGATACTAAGCTGGGTAAGGAGGAGATCACGCGTGATATCCCTAACCAGGGCGAGGAGAGTTTGAAGACTCTCGACGAGGATGGAATTATCCGTGTGGGGTCGGAAGTAGAACCGGGCACCATTGTGGTAGGTAAGATCACCCCCAAGGGAGAGACCGACCTGACGCCCGAAGAAAAATTGCTTCGGGCGATATTCGGTGAGAAGGCCGGCGATGTCAAGGATACTTCTTTGCGTACCCCACCTGGTTTGGAAGGGAAGGTTATTGCTGTAAACGTTTTCAAGCGGCGCGAGCGGGAAGAAGAATTGAGCGAGCGGGAGAAAGTGAAACTCAAGGATTTGGAACGGGAGCGGGCGCGGCAGATCCGTCGTATCGAGCGCCAAGTTGTTAAGCGTACGGAGCAAGTTAAGCAGGAATGCAAAGAAGCACTGGCCAAGGCGCCGCGTGGTAAGAAGGGCGAGATGAAAGAGGCGCTAAAACATGATATAGAATTACTCAAGAAGTTAAAGAAGGAGCGGATCGATAAGATCAAGAGCAACAAGCATAAGCAAATAGATAAGATCAAGCACGGTGATGAACTGGCGCCGGGGGTAATAAAACTGGTCAAAGTATATATCGCCAAACGGCGCAAGCTTTCCGTTGGGGATAAAATGGCCGGCCGGCATGGTAACAAGGGCGTGGTAGCCAGGATCCTGCCCGAAGAGGACCTGCCCTACATGGAAGACGGTACGCCGATAGATATCGTGCTCAACCCACTGGGGGTGCCTTCGCGTATGAATGTTGGCCAGATCCTGGAGGCGATGCTCGGTTGGGTGATGAAGGAACACAATGGTTATGCCATTACCCCGGTTTTCGCCGGAGCCACGGAACAAGAAATACGCGAAAACCTGAAAGAATTGGGGAAGCCGGAAGACGGACAGGTCGTGCTGCGCGACGGAGTTTCTGGCAGGACCTTTGACCAGAAAGTTTCCGTAGGATATTTTTACATGCTGAAGCTGGCGCATTTAGTGGACGACAAGATGCACGCCCGCTCGATCGGTCCTTATTCCCTGATTACCCAGCAGCCGCTGGGCGGCAAGGCCCAGTTTGGCGGGCAGCGTTTTGGTGAGATGGAGGTTTGGGCATTAGAAGCTTATGGTGCGGCTTATACGTTGCAGGAGCTGTTGACAGTGAAAAGTGACGATGTGAATGGGCGTAACTATGTTTACGAGGCTCTGGTCAAGGGCAAAAACACGCCGGAGCCGGGGTTGCCGGAGTCATTTAACGTTCTGGTGAAGGAACTGCAAGGATTGGGATTGAATGTTGAACTTCTTTCCGAAAAAGATAAAGACAAAGAAAAGACCAAAAACCCAGCAAAGGGGGGGTCATGATTAGAAACGAAGACGTCTTGCATAAAGGGGGATCATCTCATAATAATTTCGATGCGATCCGGATAGGTCTTGCTTCTTCGGAGTTGATTAGGTCGTGGTCCAAAGGAGAGGTGAAAAAGCCTGAAACAATAAACTACCGTTCCTTTAAACCGGAAAAAGACGGACTGTTCTGCGAGCGGATATTTGGTCCGACAAAGGACTGGGAGTGTAATTGCGGTAAATACCGCAAGATAAAGCACAAGGATGTTAAATGTGATCGTTGTGGTGTGGAGGTGATTCAGTCTAAGGTGCGGCGTGAGAGGATCGGGCACATAGAACTGGCAACTCCGGCGGCTCATATTTGGTTTCTAAAGGGAGTGCCCAGCAGAATCGCTTATTTGTTGGATATGTCGGTGCGCGATCTTGAGCGAGTTGTTTATTACGAGAGCTACATAGTAATTAACGCCGGCAAAGCACCGCTGGAAGAACGGCAGTTGCTTTCCGAGGACAGGTACCGGGAGTTGAGCCGTGAATATCCCGGGATGTTCCGGGCCAAGATGGGTGCCGAAGGTATCAAGGAGCTGTTG
>JAUXIB010000195.1 GCA_030621225.1 candidate division FCPU426 bacterium | reverse complement strand
TTTATCCAGGTCACCTCGACCGCCTTCAGGTCATCGTCCCCGCAGATCTTCTCCAGTGTTTCCAGCACCGGCCCTTCGCCCTTGATCACTTCCGGATAAGACATGAAGTGGATGGTACCGAGTTTCAGATAGTCATGATAGGATGGCTGCATGGTTTATTCCTCCTCTTTTTCGTCAAATGTTACCTATTTTTCGTAGCTCGTAGTTCGCAGCTAGTAGCTCGCTGTCTACTGTCTACCGCCTACTGTCTGCTTTTAAACAGCTCCCTCAAATACTCCGCCGCATGCGGCAAGGCCACCTCCGGCTCGGCCAATTCCGGATGCCAGGGTTTTTCCCATTCAAAGGAAACATGGCCCTGGAAGTCACCGTCTTTGAGCAAGCCGGCGATCTCAGTCAGAGGCATTTCTCCCTCCCCCAACAAAGTCAATTGCGTATGGCCGGATTTTTTGCCGTCTTTGATATGAACATGCTTCAGGTATGGTTTCAGCTTATGATAGCTATCTGATATATCCGCGCCGGCCACCCAGGAATTATAGATATCCCAGATCAAAGCCACGCCCTGACTGTCCGCTTTTTCAAACAGGGCCAGAGTATTGTCCGGCAGGGCCCAATCGTCGTGGGTTTCCAGCAGGATCTTGACCCCTTTTTCCTGGGCGTAATCTCCGGCCTCGCGCAAGCAATCGGCCATATCCGGCATGCGCCCTGCCAATGTCGTTCCTTCCGGCAAACTACCGGCAAAAGTACGGATATAGGGCGCACCTAACATGACGGCTAACTCAACGTTGCGTTTGATCACTTCCAGGTTCTTTTTCCTTTCTTCCTGATTCAGGGAGCTAAATGTCGTATAACCGGAAAGGCAAGACAACTCTACCTCTGCTGCTGCGAACATGTCTTTCACCCGCGTTGTTTCCTCTGATCTGGCTTCAGGACTCAAGTGTCCGTCTGGATGGCACCTCAGTTCCACTCCGTCATAACCGTATTCCTTGGCTGCCTGGATTATCCTCTCTAACGACCATCCCGGGCAGGCCAGGGTAAAAAAAGAAATCTTCATGTTTTCACCTCTTCTACCAACTTCATAAAACGACGGCCATACTCTACAAAGGTATTAAAACGCGCCTCATCCTCACTCATCCTTTCGTCTTCATGATACACCACAGCCATGTGCGGCTCGATAGAGAAGCCGCCGTCATATCCCGTCTGTAAAAGATCAGTCACTATCTCAGGGACGCGGCCATGGCCCTCCCCGGGGAAGGTGAATTTGGCCTCGGGGAAGATACCGTCCGTTTCCCTAACATAAATACTGTCTTTAATATGAACGTAACGAATAAACTGCCTCACGTTTTTGTAGAACTCAAACGGATCTTGCTTTTTATGCGGCGCTTCGCCACGCCGATCATAGCTAGAAACAGGGTTGCCGGTATCAAAGACCAGGCCAAAAGCTTTTGACTTCACGTTATCTATTAATCTGAGAGTGTGTTCAAAAGACATGCCGCCGTAGTTCATGCAGTTCTCGTGCAAATAGAGTATGCCGTTATCCTCACATATTTTGGCCAGGTGATTAACCTTCTCAAATACGCTTTTCTCAATTTCAGGAGCGTCCGGTGCCCCTTCCTTAACCACGGCGAAACTCATACCACGCAGCATGGTGGCCCCCAGGCGTTTCATGCGGGGCATGGCCCGTTCCAATTCCTCAACACTTGCTCTAAAGTCTTCGTCCTTGAGCGGATGTTTGGCCCAGTTGGCCACCGTACTACCGAAACAGTTAACGCGCACGTCGGCTTTTTCCAAGGCGGCATAGACCTG
Organism: candidate division FCPU426 bacterium; assembly: GCA_030621225.1. Taxonomy (GTDB): domain Bacteria; phylum Oederibacteriota; class JAUXIB01; order JAUXIB01; family JAUXIB01; genus JAUXIB01. Next base: position 2,819 of record JAUXIB010000195.1, on the reverse strand, counting down.
TTCGAACTTCTCGTCGCTGATGTCGGAGATGTTCGCACCGTCGATGTTCCGCGCCTCGATGTTAGACCAGCCCAACTCCTTAACGGCCTTGATCTGGCCATGTATATCAGCAGCAGCTTCATCGGCGAATCCAGTGTAGTACATGTCCACTACTCCCTTCTACTTAAATCGTCGAACGTCAAAGGCTTGCCTCGCCGTAGCCTCGATATTTTGCGCAGAGCATGGCGAAGGCGGGTCGAATGTCTAACGTCATCTACTTTTCGTAGCTCGTAGCCTGCCCTGAGCACCGTCGAAGGGCTAGTAGCTCGCTGTCTACTTACTACTGTCTACCCTTCGACTCGTTTCACTCGCTCAGGACAAACTGCCCACTTAATAAGCCCCCGTATCCTGTATCATGTCTACCGACTACAACGTTCGACGCATACTAAGCCACATGCTACAGATTAACGCTTCTTCTTTGACTTGTGCCGCAATCGTGTCAGCAACCTTTCAACTTCAGCGCGCTTCAAGGGCAGTTTGACCGGACGATTTTCCATACCGGAAAGCAAAATGGCGTTACCCAGCTCTAACGAACGGATCCCTTCTGCGCCCGGGGCGATCAGCTTTTCATTTTTCAATATAGCCAGCGCAAAATTTCTAGTGATATCAGCATGTCCTTTTCCGGCTTTGGGTAGCTTTACTTTTATTTCCTTGGCGGTCGGATTAGCCCAGGCGAGTTTGCTCTTTCTGATAAACTCGGGAAGAGCCTGGGACAGTGTCCAATAGCGCACCGACCAGCCTTCTATCAAGAGCTTCCCCTTTTCGCCACAGATCTCCATGCGGTCGCTGCCGGGTGCTTCAAAGGTGCTGGCGTAGATATAACCGTTAGCGCCGTTAGCGTATTCAAGCACCGCGTAGGCTTCATCTTCCACCTCAATCTTATGATGCCGCGTTTTCACCCAACCCTGCACCTGCTCAGGCGCGCCAAGCAGCCAGTTGATGATGTCCAGGTTATGCGGCAGTTGGTTGATCAGGATACCGCCTCCCTCCCCGACCCAAGTAGCACGCCAACTACCGGAGTCATAATATGCCTGGTTGCGGAACCAGGGGCAGACCATGGAAACACGGTATATCTTCCCCAAGCGACCGGAATCGATTATCTTTTTCGCCGCCCGATAAGGCGGGTAGCGGCGCTGCTGGAGCATAACGCCAAATTTACGCCGGGATTTCTTAGCCGCCTGGATCAGTTTATCCGCCGCACCGATCGTCACCGCCAGCGGCTTCTCGCAAAGAACATGAAGTCCTTTCTTAAAGGCATAAATACCTATGCCTGGATGGTCGTAATGCGGAGTGGCAATCAGCACGGCGTCGACCAAGCCACTATCGATCAACTCCCGATAATCCGTAAAAAAAGGAACCCCGTGACTCTCTCCCGCCCCTGCCGCTGTCTTGGCATCCACGTCAGCTACTGCCGTTAGCTCGATCTCTTTGATCGGCCCCATCTGCGTGGCGTGCACCTTCCCCATATTGCCAATACCAATAATTCCGAATCTTACTTTTTTCATCGCATCTCCTCTTTTCTTACGGAAGAAATCCTCCTTCATCATTCATCCCAAATACGGCGCGCGTTCTCCTGTCCAAGACTTGCGAACCCGGGGCTTCGCTTTGGACTTACGCCTCAACCGCGCCAATAACTCTTCTACTTCTCTACGTTTCAGCGGCAGCTTAACCGAACTTTTCTGCATACTGGAAAGCAGTATGGCGTTGCCCAATTCCAGAGGCCTGGTCCCCTGCTCACCGGGAATGATGAGCTTTTCTTTTCCCTGGATGGCGCGGACAAAATTCCTGATGATGCCGCCGTGTCCTGGATTATTCTTGTTAAGACACACCTTGATCTCCCGCGCGACAGGACTGGCCCGCGTGTTTTTGTTCTTTTTAACGAAAACGGGTGTTGGCTGAGCGATTTTCCAATAACGGATATTCTCTCCCGCGATCAACAACTTGCCTTTTTCTCCACAAATTTCTATACGGTCATTGCCGGGAGTCTCAAAAGTGCTGGCATAGATGTAAGCAGTAACGCTGTCCGCATATTCCAGCACAGCACAGACCTCATCTTCCACCTCGATCTTATGCTGTTTGGTGTATGTCCAGCCATGCACTGTTTGCGGCAGGCCAACTAACCAGCATAATATATCTAGATTATGTTGAAGTTGATTGATAATAAGTCCACCACCCTCACCTTTCCAAGTGGCCCGCCAGCCCCCGGAATCATAATAGGCCTGCGTCCGGAACCAGGGTATAACCATGGAGACGCGGTATACTTTCCCCAGGCCCTTATCGTCGATTATCTTTCTGGCAGCCTGGTAGCGAGGGGCCAAACGCTGCTGGAACATGATAGAGAACTTACAGCGGGATTTCCCGGCAGCCCGGTTCAGCTTGTCAGCTTCACCTACGGTAACCGCTACCGGTTTCTCCACTAATACGTGGATGTCCTTTTTCAAAGCATCGAGACTGATCGGCACGTGAAAATAATGCGGCGTAGCCACTATTACGGCGTCGACCAGGCCACTGTTGATCAGCTTTCTGTGATCTGTGAACCAGGGCACAGAATACTGTGCCCCTATTGTAGAAGCTGTGCTTTCGTCAATGTCGCACACTGCCGCCAACTTGGCCTCTCGACTACCGACAATATAGCTGATATGCGCGCAACCCATATTACCGGTACCGATCACACCAAATTTCACTCTTTTCATCAACTATTTCTCTTCGTTTGAATGCCTATCCAATCCACCGACTTTAGTCGGTGGTGGGGAATGGGGGCGAAGGCCCCACACCAATTA
>JAUXIB010000052.1 GCA_030621225.1 candidate division FCPU426 bacterium | reverse complement strand
CCAGGTCGTCCGCGGTAAGCGTTTCGGGTTGTGTGGCCAGACCGTCGTATTTTATTTCCAGCTTGCCGGCTTTACGGCTGCTGATCGAAAGGACGCTCTTGAATATTGGAAGTTGTCCGCGGGTGATGAAACATGCGCTGTAGGCGGCGGGCAGTTGCTCGCGTGGGTTGAGTACAGTATATTTTAATTGGCAGTAATAAGGCGGCTCCGGCGGTTCCATAGTCAGATTATTTATCGTCGGCCCGAGGGGATATTTGGGGGGCGTTGCTTTGGCCAGCCCGGCTTTATTGTTTAGCATTCGTCCATTGGTATCGTAGAAGAATAACCGGTGAACGATCAGTTGCCCGTTTTTGACGGGGCTCTGGATCGTTTGCGGCAGGTGGCGTGATCCCAAAGCTGTGTTCACGCGCCATAGGCGGTGGTAAGTGGTGGCCGTGCGTCCGAATTCCTGCATTACGTGCACCGCATCAAGTACCAGCTGTGCTTCCTGTTCACTGCTCTCAAGATGTTTGGCTTCGAAGGCGGCGATCAAGGGAGCGGCCTGTAGGCGCAGTTTCTCGTGGGGCAGCCGCTCGTCTACGGCCAGTCTGACGGACGGACCGGCACAGGAAACGCATAGCACGAGCAGGCCGCTCAAAAAACGGACAGCGGCAAAGGGTGCGGGCGCGCGGCTTTTTTTTGAGCAGGATGAGGTCATGCTTGTCTGCGGGCCTCCGCTGCTATGCGTTTTAAACGAGTCAGGCTGCGGATTATGTTTCCTTGTCGAAAAACAGCGTTGCCGGCGACGATTAAGTCCGCTCCGGCTTGTACGGCCAAGGGTAGTGTTTCTTCATTGATGCCGCCGTCCACTTGCAGGAATATGTTTCGTCCCGAGCTGTCTATCATCTCGCGGATAGTTACTATCTTGCTCAAGGCCTGCTTGAGGAAGGACTGCCCATAGAAACCGGGAAAAACGGTCATTTGTAGGATCAGATCCACGTCTTTCAGGTAGCGTTTTATTTGGCGGGGATCCACATCGGGATTAAGAGCCAGGCCGGCTTTTAATCCGTGTGCCCTTATTTTGTGAAGTAGATAGGCCGGCCGTGGTGTGGTCTCGGGGTGAAAGACAATGATGCTGCATGCCGCTTTGATAAAACGGTCTATGTAGGCGGTTGGATCAGCGATCATCAAGTGAGCGTCGAAGGGCAGGCGCGTGGAATCTCGTGCTGCTTTTACAGCATGGAAGCCAAGACCGAAGTTAGGCACGAAATGACCATCCATTATATCCAGATGCAGGTATTCGGCGCCGGCCTTTTCGCAACTTTTGAGTTGTTTGCCCAGGCAGGTGAAATCACCCGCGAGTATGGAACACGAGAATGATATCTTTTTGCGGGATGATGTCCCTTTAACTTGCTTCTTTGGCATTGGTGTCCTTATCGATTATGATGCTGTAGCCCCCCGCGGACTAATTCATTTCTCTTTCCATAGTCAACCGTCCGTTAACGTATATCTTTACGGCGCCTCTGCCGTTCACCAGCAGCGGCAGTTTGAGGAAACTCCCGGCAGGCCTGTCCTCATCGACGACGACCCTGTTTCCCTGCTGGTCCTTGAGCTCGATTCGTACCCGCTTGCTTGCCGGTCCAGAGGGCACTTGTAGTTTAAGCAAACGATATCTGGCGGTTGAGGAACTATGGTGGGAGAGGGAGAGATCCATCTTCTCGCCGTGGCTGATGCGTGTTCCTGCCAGGGGGCGCTGCTTGACGATAGTGAAGCTGGGTAAATCGTCCTGCACTTCGTCACGGATCTTATCTAACTGAAAAAGATCACTGGTGAAATCGTTTAGGTGTTCTGTGAAACTCTGGTAGGTCAGGTCAGGCATTAAGTAGTATTCGCTCGGCGGTCCCTGGGCGACGAGAAAAGAGATCGTGCCGGCGCGAGCTATCTGTGAGTCTGGCGCGGGGTCTTGGCCAATGACCTGGTTGCGGGGGTGATCCGGTGAATACACTTGGCAGACGTTCCCCAGTTTCAATCCGTTTTGTAACAGGAGCAAGTTTGCCATGCGCATATCCTGCCCGGTAAAGTCAGGCACCTTGATGATCTTAGAGCCGAGACTGGCGGTGACGCGGAGCAGGCGCCCCTTTTTTACACGGCTGCCGGGCCGCGGTCGTTGCGCGATGATCTTATCCTCGGGGATAAAATTATCATACTGTTTATCAGAGACTTTGAGCTTTAGTCCGTTGGCTTGGAGCATTCGGCGCGCTTCGTTCAGGTGTATGCCGATCAGATTGGGCACGGGTAGTTCCTGCCCGCGGAAGAGGAGCTTAACAGCAAGAAAAGCCGTGAGCGCGGCGATGGAGATGAAAAGGAGCGCGTGGCGGAAATACTGGCTGCGTTGTGGAGTGTCTAGTTTGGCGGCCATGTCTTCGATAATAGCTCCCTCAATGGCATTAGTAGAGCCGCAATTAGTTGCGCCACAGGCTCCGGCGCGGTGCCAGCAGGGACGGTGGTGGCGTGTGCCGCATTCTGAACACAGCAGACAATCATCATCGGAGCGCAACTCCTGGCTGCATACCGGGCATACTGATTTATTTTTAGTCTCTTTCATCAGAGGTGATTTTATCATAAATTATGAATTATGAGTTATGAATTGTGAAATGAAAGCTACGAAAAAGCAGGAAATGTGGTAAAAGCCGTTCCTCCGTGTTTGCCTTCAAGTGCTCCGTTAAAACCAATGATTGCTTTCCTGATTGCGAAGAAAGCTACCTGCCGTTATCTAAAAGGGGTCTTTCTCAAGACGTTCCTTTGTGATCTTTGTGACTCTGTGGTGAAAAAAGTGGTCACCAGCTCTCTTCTCATTCCCAGCTTAATAAAAATAACTCTTGATATTTTGTGGTCTAGCATGTTAGGGTATACCAAATGTTGTGTGTTTTCAGCTAAAAAGCGGGAAATTATGGAGAGATGATATGAAAACCATGATTGGCTTGCCTAAGGGCAGTTTGCAGCAGAAAACGGTGGAATTGATGAATAAGGCGGGATACGGTTTGCGTTTTTCTGAGCGTTCTTACATGCCTGATTTAGATGATCCGTCTTTGCAACCAGTTATGATCCGGGCACAGGAAATACCACGCTATGTCGCGGATGGGTCACTGGATGCCGGCATTTCCGGCCAGGATTGGGTAGCTGAGAACCGGTCTAAAGTAAAGACGGTAACGGTCCTGGGTTATTCCAAAGCCAGCTTTCGCTCTATTCGCTGGGTGTTGGCGGTTCCGGAACGCTCTCCCATACGGAAGATACGGGATCTTAAAGGGAAGCGAGTGGCTACCGAACTGGTGGAGGTGACCAAGAAGTTCCTGAGACAGCAAGCTGTGAAAGCTCAGGTGGAGTTCTCCTGGGGCGCCACCGAAGTAAAGGTGCCGCGCTTTGCGGACGCCATCGTGGAGGCGACGGAGACGGGCGCCTCCCTGCGGGCCCATCGGCTCCGGGAACTGGCGACTGTATTTACTTCTCAGACTATTCTTTTTGCCAATAATCAGGCTTGGCATGATCCGGCGAAGAGAAAAGTAATAGAGAAAGTGGCGCTTTTAATGCGTGGCGTATTGGATGCGGTGGGGCAGGTGGGTTTGAAGATGAACTTGCGGCAAAAGGACCTTAAGCAGATCTTAAGCCTGTTGCCGGCATTGAAAAAGCCTACGGTCGCTGCCCTTACCGACAAAGGATGGGTCGCTGTGGAAACGGTATTAGAGGAGAAGCAGGTGCACAAACTTTTGCCGCGGCTGAAGGAATGCGGCGCCCAGGGCATCGTGGAGTATCCGTTGAACAAGATAATCCATTAAGGGATCCATTGCCGAGGCGGGGTATAGTCATTAAATGGATCCTACAAAATAATCAAGGTAGGGGCGGCTCGCGAGCCGCCCGAGTGGAGTGTCCATAGGATTAACCACAACGACTCTTTTTTGGATAACCCTTCGGCTCGCGAATGACGCTCGCTCAGGGCAGGACGGCTTGAGAGAAATTCCTTTGGATAACGGCCAAGAATAATCATTACCATATTTCTCCTCCCTTGAGGGGGGGAGATGAGAGCGTAGCGATCAAGAGGGGGGTGAATTCCATCCACCGATCCTTTTAAAGGCATAGCCACAGAGGTCACAGAGAACACAGAGGAACAACTTAAAAAAATATCTTTGGATAATGGCACTTACCACGACGACACGACATAAGGCAGTATCTCGTATCTAGTATCTGGGATCTAGTTTTGCTTATGGATTCAGTCGAACGAGCTACGAGCTACGAGCTGCAAAACAAGCCTCGAGTTCCAATTAACGAAGACGGATGACGTCGTGGCACAAAAGACGTTAGCCGTTATGGTGCGCGTTGATGTTATCCAGAAGAAGTCGTTTCTTTGTGAACTTTGTGTCTTTGTGGTGAAAAAGTTTTTCCGAGACTATTAATTTGAAGTGGGGAGCGGGAAGCATGATCAGGTGCGTGCGTGTTGTCTTTGTTTTCCTGATGGTTGCCGCTGTTTTATTCGATCTTGCGGCGGCAGTGGATACTAAAGTGGATGAAAACGCTGGGATTGAGGAGCCGTTTCTTATCCGGGTGCGCGCGGAGGATGACGAGCGGAGGATTGAGCGTTTTCAGCGAATATTGGTGATCTCCTTGCCCTTTTGTGCCGCCTACAGTTATGGTTTGTGTTATCTTTCTGCCGCTGCTGAGCAAAAGGATAAGACGCCGGATCTTTACCAGCCACGGGATTACAAGCCTTTTATGTTAGGAGGCGCGGTAGGGTTGTCTCTGGTCATCGCTATCTATGACTGTTGGTGGCGGCAGGGCGGCGAACAACGGGAGCTTGAACAGGAGGTCGTATCGGGGGAGCGGGGTGTCGGGGTATCGGGGAGGCGGGAGGAGCGCAGGAACGTTGCGCTTCTCAAGATATCCTTGGCGAGCGTCTCTTTCTGACTTAGCGGCCAAGAGACTGACGATAGACGATAACCCATAGACGAATAATTAATGTTTCTAAAAAAACTAAAAATATTTGGTTTTAAAACCTTCGCCCAGCGTACGGAGATATCATTCGATCAGGGGATTACCGCGATGGTGGGGCCAAACGGCTGTGGCAAGACGAATATCCTGGATTCTATACGTTGGGTGCTGGGGGAGAGTCAGGCCCGGCGGTTACGCGGCTTGCACATGGAGGATGTCATTTTTTCCGGCACCGAAGAACGCAAACCGTTGTCCATGGCCGAAGTGATCCTGGTGCTGGATAACTCCACCGGCATAGTTCCCATGGATTGTAGTGAGATCGAGATAACCCGGCGGTTGTATCGTTCCGGTGAAAATGAATGCTATATCAACCGTCAGCCCTGCCGCTTGCGAGATATCCAGGAGATATTCCGGGACACCGGTATCGGCTCGCTTTCCTATTCGGTCCTCGAACAGGGCAAGGTGGACGCCATTCTTTCCGCCAAACCTCTGGAACGGCGGCTGCTTTTTGAAGAAGCCGCGGGTATTGCTAAGTACAAGCAGCGGAAACACGAGGCGATGAACAAGTTGGAGCGGGTAGAAGATAATCTCTTGCGTCTTGGTGATATTCTCACCGAGGTGATTCGACAAAAGGAAAGCCTGGAGACACAGGCGGAACGCGCCCAACGATATATAACCATGGCCGATCGCCTGGCGGAACAAAGAAGGCTCCTTTATTACACGCACTATCGGCGGCTTGAAAAGGAGTTGGCCCGGGTAAGGGCTGGTTTGCGCCAGGAGGAGGAGCGGCTGTCGCGCAGCGAAGACGGTTTGGAAAAGCAAAGGCAACTTATCGAGAAATTGCAGCGGCAAAGGAAGGAAAGCGAGGGGTCATACGAGAAAACGCGTGAGCAGGCTTTCGATATTGACAAGGATGTCTATCGCAAGGAAACAGACATTGGTCAGTACCGGCGGCAGATAGAGGGCTTGGAGGCGCGCAAGAAGAGCTTCCACGGGGAGATCAAGGAGCAGGAGGATAAGCTCAAGCGTTTGCATGGTGGTAGTGAAGGGGATCAACAATTAGTGCTTACCTTTGGCGACCGCAGGACCGGGTTGATACAGGAAACAAGAAAGCTGGAGGTCGAGTTAGTTGTTGTTACGGAGGAACTGGAGCAGCTCAACCTTGGGCTGTCCGATGAACAGACCAGGCGGTTTGGGCTGTTGAAAAGAAGATACCGTTGGGAATCAGGACTGGCCCAGTGTAATGGTAGATTGGCGGCGTCCGAGGAATGGCTCTCTGACCTGACCGAACGGCTGGCGAAAACAGATAAGCAGAAGCAATACGCAGGGCGCGAGCTGGCGCGCGCCGGGCGGGACGTAAAGAAACTTCGGGAAGAAGAGTTGGCTCAAAAGCGGGGCTGGGAGAGTGCCAAGCAAGAGGCGGCTCGGTTGCGCGGGGGGCTGGAGCGCGCCTGGCGGGAACATATCCGCCTGGCAAGGGCGTTAGAGGCGGTGCAAACGGTAACGGGGTTTGCGGATGAACTTAAGAGCGCGGGGATGTTGCCCGCGGCGGCGGCAGAGATCAAGGCGAAGCTGCACGCGGAACTTCTTGCCGCGGTGGAACAAGGCCTGAGCGGCGAGAAATTATCCGCGCAAAAGATAGAGATAGAAGAAAAAACAAACGGACTTGAACGGCGTGAAAAGAGTAGCTATCGTCGTTTGCTGCTTGCCGGATCCGAGATGAGTGTGACGGCGACTAAACTAGCGCGAGCGGAGGAACGCCAGGGCGGCTGGGGGGAACGGGAGGGATTCTTGGGGGAGATGCACGAGAGCTCTCTGCTGATAAGATCGCGCCTTGCCGAAGAGATCATTGGTTTGAAGGAGAAGGTGAAAGAGCTGAAACATAAACTCGCGCGCGTGGATGAAGGGGCGCCGGTTTCGGTCAAGGATCCGGAAGCGGAGGAAAGATTGCGCGAGTTGGAAGAGAAACGAAAACATCTCGCGGATCGCGTTAAAGAAAACGGATTCAATCTTTCCGCCTTGCGGCAAAACCATCGACGGGCCCGGGTGGATTTGGAGCGTTACCGGGATGAGGAAAAGGAATACCGTAAAAGTATCCGCCTGAAGTTGGCGGAGATCAGCAGGTGCACTAAGGACGTATCGGTATTCAAAAGCAAGATCGATGCGCTGGCGCGTGAGCTGACCGCGTTTAAAACCGGCAAGGAAAAACTGGACAAGACGCTGGGAAAAATGCGCGCGGGAAAAACCAAGCTGGTGGATTCGCTGGAGGTGGTCGAAGAAAAGATGGCGCGATTTGATAAGAAACGTTTGGGATTGGATGAGGCCCGTCAAAAATTTCGCCTGAAAGAAGTGGGGCTAGAGCATAAGCGTGACGGTTATCGCGGCAGATTACAGGATGAGTGTGCTGTCACTCCGGAAAAACTTCGTGTAGAGGGAATGCGCGCGGTGCGTGGCGCGCTGGCGGGGATTGACCAGGAGGTCGCCTCGATGAAGAGCCGCTTGGACAGGATGGGGGAAATCAACACCTCGGCGATCAAGGAGTTGAAAGATATCCGGGAACGTCACGATTTTATGACAAAAGAAAGAGACGACCTGTTGAAATCCAAAGATGATCTGTTGAAGATAATCGGGGAAGCGGAGGGGGAAGCGAGGCAGCGTTTTGAGAAAACGTTTGATAAGATCAACGGTAATTTCCGGAAAATCTTTGAGGAGTTTTTTGAAGGGGGAGAGGCGGAGCTGACGCTTGTTGAGATAGAGGGCCAGGAGGAAAAGGGCGTAGAGATAATGGCCCGACCGCCGAAATTGAGGAAGAGTTCGGTGAACCTTCTTTCGGGAGGACAGCGGGCAATGACGGCCATCGCGCTTTTGTTCGCGATCTTCAAGGTAAAAGCGAGTCCGTTTTGTATTTTGGATGAGTTGGATGCTCCGCTTGACGATGATAATATCGTCAAGTTTTTGGAGGCGCTCAACCATTTTCTTGATCGCAGCCAGTTTATTATCATAACCCACAACAAGCTGACCATGGAAAAGGCTGACGTCATTTATGGCGTTACCATGGAAGAGAAGGGCGTGTCCAAGATAGTTTCGGTGAAGCTCAGGGAAGCGGCCAAGGTGTAAGCGGGTTATGAATTCTGAGTTCTGAATGCTGAATTGCGGTAGACGGTATAAGCAGAGCTTGTCGCTTCGCGATACGGTAGACAGCCTGCCTTGCCTGTCCGCCATAGTCTCTTGACCTTCGTAGCACGAAGTGCGAAGTAGGTTGACGCCGGCGGAAGCGAATGCAATGAGTCGAAGGGTTCGACGCTTATTTCACCGACCACTGACCCCCGACCACCTTTCCCTTTTTTACTTTTTAATTCCTCTCCCCCGCTTCTTCCTTGATATTCCCCGTTTTCTGTGCTAGTTTCAATTGACTTTGAGGAAATGGCAGAAAATATCCGCTGCTCTCAAGCGCGACCTGAGTCCGGATAGGTATGCACACTGTCTGGCTACAGCGGAAACCTGTTTGACACTCTGCCGGGCTTGGGGCGCGGCAGAGTGGCGTGCGCGTCTTGCCGGGCTGATGCATGATTGCGCGCGTGAGCTATCGCTGAAACAACTGATGGCGGTAATAACGCGCCGGCGGCGGTTAAGTCCCTTTGAGCGGGATAACGCAACGGTGTTACACGGCGAAGTGGGAACGGTCTTGGCGCGGCAACGCTATGGCTTGCGTGACCGGACAGTGTTGCAGGCGATAGCTGATCATGTGCTTGGTCGACCGGCCATGTCGGGGTTGAGCCGGCAGCTCTATGTTGCGGACTTCATCGCCGCTGACCGCGTTTTCCCTGCTGCTCGGGCCTTGCGGCGACAGGCTTTTTGCCTGGAGCCGGAGGAACTGTTGCGGCGCGTGGTAGAAACAAAGCTGACCTATTTGCGTTCCCGGTCTTTAGCGTTGCATCCGGATAGTGAGGCGCTGGCGCGTGAGCTGGGTTTGGAAGTGTGATTTTGGCTGGAAACGACTATTTAACCACGACGACACGACGCTAACGGCTCTTTTTTGGATAACGGCCAAGAATAATCATTGCCATATTTCTCCTCCCTTGAGGGGGGAGATGAGAGCGTAGCGATCAAGAGGGGGGTGAATTCCATCCGCCGAATCCTTTTAAAGGCATAGCCACAGAGGTCACAGAGAACACAGAGGAACAACTTAAAAGAATTCTCTTTTTGGATAACGGCGTAAGACGGTATTTCGTATTTAGTATCTGGTATTTGGTTGCAGACCAAATACTAAATACCAACGACTAACGACTGGCTTACGTTGTGTCGTCGTGGTGAAAAGGACTTTAGTTGTTATAGTGCGCGTTGATGTTATCCAGAGAAAGTCGTTTCTTTGTGAACTTTGTGACTTTGTGGTGAAAAAGAAGTTATAAGCATATGAAACTCTCATCGCGTAAAATAGTTTTATCGATCGCTTTGGCCTTGCTGCTTGTTTCCCTGCTAGGGCTTTGGCTTATCCAGGTAGAGTTACTGGTGATACGTGGTCGTAGCGCGCCCGAAGGGGAGGAATGCACCCATCTCTATGTTTTATCTCTCAATCCTCTGCGGGGGATCAGGGAGGTGAGTTGTTTGTCATTGGATTTGCCGTCGCGGCAGGCGCCGCTGGGCTTAGCCGTTCACTTCAAGGAGTTATCGGTGCGGCAGGGCAGGCAAGCCGCCTGCCTTGGCTTGAAAGCAGCGGCAGGAGATGTTCTGGGGCGGCTGTTGGATTATTATCTTTATCTGGACGCGACGCGCATGGCGATGTCCGCGGCGGAGCTGGGCGGGGTTGCGCTGGATGTTGCGCGGGACCAGCCGCTGCACAACCGGGAAGGAGAAATGATCGGACAACTCTCCGCCGGCGTTAATATCCTGCTTGCCGGCCAATTGCTTCAGGCATACTTGAGTGCGCAGGGTGAAGACGGTCTGGAGGTGGTGCGGCGTGATATCAACTACCTGGAGAAGATGCGGGGAGAGTTGCTGGATAATTTTTGCCGGCGTCCGGCACGCGCTTGGCGTGCGGCATTAGCCTTGGCGTATTGTTTGGATGGGGAACTCCGTTGGTGGGAGCTTGCCGCACTGCGCGATGTTCTTTCGTCGCGGAGCCTAAACCGGGCTGGCTGGCGTCCCGTGGGCGCCGTGGTTATCTCCGAACAGGTAGTAGCCGACGTAAAAAAAGAGCTTGTGCTGGCAAGCGAAACGCCCCAACCGCCGGCGCCGTCCTTGAAAGGATTGCGAGTGATAGTGCTTAACGGCTGCGGCAAACAGGGGGTGGCGCGCGGGTTCTCGGCGGGGTTGGAACGTTTGGGTTTAGAAGTGATCGATGTGGACAACGCCGATAATTGGCAGTACCCTGCTTGCGTTCTCATTGATATGGGGTCTGCGCCCGAAAAATGCGCTGAGCTGGGCCGCAGGCTGGGGCTTACCGGAAACAAACTGGTGCGTGACATTGAGGAGAGCGGCAACGCGGAAGCTACTGTTATAATTGGCGCGGACTATGAAAGCGTATTGATCAGGCTGGAGGAAGATGGACAACCTTGAGAAACATCGTGGTCTAAAACGCCTCTTTGCCAAAAAAGACGATAGGAAGTTGCTTTTCTTTTATCGTTATTATTTTGGCGGGAAACCGCTCCCTTTGGAATATCTCAGGAAACTATTGGGGATCAAAGCCGAGATCCTTCGCCGCGAACTGCTTTTTTTTGAGCAGATGGGATTGGTGGTTCGGCTGGGCGGGGCGGATGACAGGTATGATTTCGTTACACAGGAAGACAAGCGAGTGGCCGAATTGCTGGAAGAATTTTATCAGAACCGCCGGGAAGATTACGAGGAGATGATCAAGACGTTTTCCGTCGCGGAGATGGAGGCCTTCCTGGGGGCGGAAATAAAGGGCGGAGGACAGGATGTCTTGGCATGATAATTTAGAACATTTGAAGAATACTATTAGTGGATCTATCACCAGTTGTTCTTTCGTCGGCAAAGAGGATAATCGTCCGGTGATCGTGCCGCAAGAGGAGGTTATTGTTTCTCCATCCGGGGTGAACGTTGGGGATTATACTACAAACGTTGCTTTCCAACTGGCGCGGCGTGTAGGGCTGGCCCCGCAAAAAGTGGCGGAGACCATATGCAAGAATGTGATTGATTTACCCGATAGTATTGAAAAGGTGGAATTCGCCAAGACCGGCCATATTAACTTTACCATCAGCGCGCGTAGTCTTCAGGATCAAATAGCTATTATTTTGGAGCAGGGGAGCGAATACTCTCGCCAGGAAGTGGGCGCCGGTAAAAAAATCCACCTGGAATTTGTCAGCGCTAATCCCACCGGTCCGCTGAACGTGGTGAGCGCCCGGGCTGCCGCGATCGGCGACGCGCTGGCCCGGCTCTTAGGGCGTATCGGATACGAGGTTACGAAAGAGTATTATGTGAACGACCACGGCAGGCAGGTGCGGCTGTTAGGCGAATCGCTGTTGGCGCGGCTCAAGCAGGCGCGCGGCGAGAAGGCGGAGATGCCGGAGGGGGGATATCAGGGGGAATACCTGAGCGAGATGGCCGCCGAGATCGCGGCGGCGGCGGGGGAGGATTCGCCCCAGGCGCTGTCCGCGGCGGCGGTGAAGAAGTTTATAAGTTTGCACCGCGAGTCGTTAGACGGTTACGGAGTGAGTTTTGATAATTGGTTTTATGAAAGCAAGCTGCATGCGGATGGTTTACCGCAGCAGGCAATGGACGAGCTAACCGAAAAAGGTCACACTTATCAAAAGGACGGGGCCGTCTGGTTCAAAAGCACGGATTTTGGCGACGCGCAGGATTGGGTTTTTCGGCGCAGTGACGCCGAGGGATCGCTGACTTACCATCCGATAGATGTCGCCTATCACCGGCACAAATATCAGCGGGGTTATGACCGGATGATAGATCTTTGGGGGCCTGACCATCACGCCCACGTGGCGGTGACCAAGGCGGGGGTGGCGGCCTTGGGTTATCAACTGGACAAATTGGATATTATTATTGTTCAGCAGGTCAACCTGATCCGCGGCGGGCAGAAGGTCAAGATGTCAAAGCGGGCGGGAGAATTCGAAACGATGGACGACTTGGTGCGAGAAGTGGGGCGGGACGCGGCACGCTATTTTTTTCTGATGCGTTCGATGGACGCCCCAATGGATTTCGATCTAGATCTGGCAGTTGCCAAGAGTGAGAAGAATCCTGTATATTATGTGCAGTATGCTCATACGCGCGTTTGTAGTATACTACGTGAGGCGAAAGAAAGAGAGGACGGTTTTTATCTGCGGGATAACGCGGCGCCGGATTTGAGGCTCTTGGTTGAGGCGGCAGAGCTTGCGCTAATTCGCAAGCTTAATTATTATCCCCAGACTGTGAGGAGCAGCGCTGAGAATCTGGAACCGCACCGCTTGCCGGTATACCTGGCGGAGCTGGCGACGGTTTTTCATAAGTTTTATGCGGTTTGCCGTGTACTGGACTCGGAAAACATAGAACTGTCGCGAGCCAGACTGGCGCTGGCGCGAGCGACGAAGACGATATTAGCGGACGGACTCGGGCTGCTGGGAGTATCGGCGCCGGAACGGATGTGAAACTGCGGGGGCGGTTGTTTGTTGTTCGTTGTTGGTTGCTGGTGTCGTTTCAATTTGTATTTTTGTGGATTACGCCGATAAAGACACCGCGAATTACGTGGACAGGTCGCGGTTATCCGTGTAATCAGCGGACAGCCGGAGGCTGAATCCGCGTAATTTGCGATTTATTAAACGGAGGCGAAATTGAAGAAGATAGCAATTGGCTTATTGATGATAGTAATTGTCGCTGGTTGCGGCGGCAAGGGCGAGCCGAAAGAGTGCCGTAACGGTTTGCTGGCTTTGAAAAACAAGGATTATGAAAAGGGCATAGAGTTTTTGACCAGGGTGGTGGAGATGCATCCGGGCAGCATTTATGCCGCAGAGGCCATCTATCATATGGGTCTGGCCTATCACCGCGGCCTGATGGACCTTGAAAGAGCGGAAGAATATTATAGGCAATACCTGAGCAACTTCCCCGACCACACGTATAAAAGTGAGGCCGAGCAAGGGTTGGCCACCTGTCTTTACTGGCAGGACAGGTTTGAGGAGGCGCTAAAAGTATATCAGCGATTATACGAGAGTTCGTCCGAAGCGGAGTGGGTGCCGTATCAGATGGTGATGTGCCATTATAATCTGGGGCAATATGATAAGTGCCGCCGGTCAGCAGAGGGGTTTATCCGTCAGCGGCCCAAGGCTTCTTTTGTGCCCAGCATGATTTATCGCATCGCCAATTGTTACGAGCAAGAGGAGAACTGGCTTGCTGCCCGTGATAGTTATAACCGGCTGATCAAAGATTTCCCTCTGCATAAATTGCGCTGGTCGGCCAAGCGGGATTTGGCTCGATTGATGGACAAACTGCCCCAACCGACCCCAGAGGCGGAAACGGAGACCGGGCGAATCAGCGAACCGGCGAAAGCGCGAACTCCCGCGAGTCCTGAGGAACAGTAGTTAGTAGTCAGCGAGCTACGAACTTCGAGCTACGAGTCACGAACTAGTGGATAATAATATGACAGAAATCCGTATTCCCGATCTGGGGCTGGAAGACGGCGAGAAAG
>JAUXIB010000085.1 GCA_030621225.1 candidate division FCPU426 bacterium | reverse complement strand
ATACGGCTCGGCCCGGCTCTCGCGCTCACCCCCGCGCTGACTCAGGGCAAACACCAGAAGCGCCCCGAGTATAATGGTAACGATTACGAGCGCTCGACCCCACGCTGGAGGCCTGGGGGCCTCGCTCGTATCTCGTAGCTCGTAGCTCGTATCTCGTTGCATACTAAATCCTACATCAAACGGCGTTGCGCGTCGCTTTCACTCGTGTTTCGTAGCTCGTAGCTTGTAGCTCGTTGCCGTTTTGGCATGACGCGTCAGTCCTGTGTCCCGTATCCCGTATCCCGTGTACCGTGTACCGTGTACTTTTTTCATAATTCATAACTCATAATTCATAATTCCTTCCTAGCTTCACTTCACCAACCCCTGGCCGACCAACCACTCCTTCAGCTTCTTAACATGAGCCCACATATTCTCCTTTTTACGCGGATCACGCAGCAAATACGCCGGGTGGTAAAGCACCATCAGCTCTACTCCGGGAAAGCGGGAAGACTTGAAAAACTTACCCACATTCTCCTCCATCGAAAACTTGCCCCGTTCCTGCAGCATCCCCTTGTAGGCAGTAGCACCCAGCAAAAGCATCAGCCGCGGCGCCTGCAGCTCGATTTGCTTGGCAAGATATGGCATGCAGGACTTGGCCTCTTCCCGTGTTGGCGCCCGGTTCCCAGGCGGCCGGCACTTAACGATGTTACAGATGAGCATATCCCGCTCGGTGGAAAGATCAATGGATTCCATGATCTTATCCAGCAACTTCCCCGCTCGGCCCACGAAGGCCAGTCCTTTTATGTCCTCCGTTTCACCCGGGCCCTCGCCGATAACCATTATCTTGGTAGCTGGATTGCCGCGGTCCGCGACGATATGTTCCCGCTCCTCGTGCAGGGGGCAATTACGGCAATCGGATTCTATCAGCAGACGCCGGAATTTAACGTAGTCCGTTGCGCCCATCAGCTTGTTTTTGCCTCCATCGAACATGTCTACTTGTTGGATCATGGCATCTCCTGTCACGAGTCACGGGTCACGAGTCCTGATCAAAGCGACACGAGACGCATGACGCGGGACACGCGACGAATCACTCGCCCCGAGCTAGCGTAAAAACATACACCGCTTTAGCCCCGGCCTGCTTAAGCACGGCACTACACTCAGAAGCTGTAGCGCCTGTCGTAAATATATCGTCCACGAACAACAGCCGTTTGCCTTTCACCTCACTCGGACATTTCAAATAGTAATTACCGCGCACGTTACGCATCCGTTCTTGCCGACCGAGCATACTCTGGGGAGGACGGGCCTTTTTCTTGCACAGGTTGCCCCGCAGGCAAACCGCCCCACTGAGGCGCGCGATCTCGCCCGCCAAAAGCTCCCCCTGATCATAACCGCGTTCACGGTAGCGGTGCGCGGAAAGCGGCGCGGACAGCACCAGCTCAAAATCCCCGGGCAACAGGCCGGATGCCAGCTCGGCCGACATCAAACGAGCCAGCGGCCGGTAGAGATGATATCGCCCGGCAAACTTATAAAGATGAATGATATCTTTAAGTTGCGCGCGGTAAAATCCGACAGCACGCGCCATATCATAACCCGGCGTTTGGCGTCGGCATTCACGGCAAAGTAAGGCTTTTTCCCCCGGCATCACGACCGACCCGGACAAGGGGCAACCGCAACAACCGCAATAGGGAGCGGACACCAGCGGGATCTTCCCCCAACAGCTCTCGCAAACACAGTAAAAACGCTCATTAACCAGTTTCTCGCCACAGAGCTTGCAGAACGACGGCAGAAGAAAGCGAACGGTATCGGTTAGAGTACCGTATGCTACGGTTATCATTCTCTTCAAGGTAGTTGCTGAATGCATGCCTTATTGGTCGTCGGTCGTTAGTCATTCGTCGTTAGTCGTTTGTCGTTAGTGCACGAACAACGAAAGACGAACGACGAGCGACTATTTTATTACAGCCACCTTACGTGTAAACCTATAGTAAAAGCCCTCCCCTTTAACTTCCATCACAAATACGTACACCCCGCTGGCCACGGTTTTCTCTTGCTGGTTCCTGCCGTCCCATTTCCAGTCGTCCCAATCTCCACTGCCCCGATTCTTATCGTCAACAAATTCATATACCTGCCGGCCGGAAAGGGTGAAAACACGCAGCAACAGGTGCGCCGGCCGCAACAGGCTGCACTTGGCCGTAACGAACTCCCCCCGCAACGGGTTAAAGCTATTGGCGTCCAATGCCAGTCGGAAATCAAGCGCCTCAACAAAGACCACATCATACTGGGACACGTGCTCACAAATAAGCGTCACCGCATCATCGGCAGCATCATCAGTAACCTTCACCATGTAATAATAGCTAACACCGGGATCAATGCTGTCGCGATAGACCCGTTCTCCTCCCGCCAAATGCGCGGTGCCCCTTTTCTGGAATGTCGCTCCTCCGTTCTCACTCCGGTAAACCGCATATTCGCTGGGCTCAAACCCACCATCGACTTTGGCCGCGGGATTGAAACGCAGGATATTATGGCCCACCTCCTGCTCCACCCGCACCGCCGGGTTCGTTATCCGCGGTGGAGCAGCGGGCAACGCGGTGACCGGAGCGCTGAAAGGACTCATCACAACACCGTTGCCCGACTGCACCTGATAAGAATAAGTCGAGCCGTTGGTGACCAGCCAGCTACCATCCGTTACATCCCAATGGTAATTGCTGGTGATCGTCACCCCGCCGGAATCATATCCCCCCGGCAATTTAGCGCGCTGGAACAAATAATAATCCACTCCCATATCGTCCCATTCCAAACGAACGCGACCATCCCCACATTCCCTTTTGAGATTCGTGGGCGTCTCGGGCGGAGCAGGCGTAGGCGTAGCCGTCTGCGCTAGAAGCTCCCCGCTGCCGGCGAAAAAAACCAGCATAGATACAAAAATTATCGCGTTTCTCATGCTCATGAAACCTTTTGAAAAGTCCTATAAACTATCGCGGATTACGCAGATTAAAAGTCCCACAGATTACGCGGATAGGCTGCAGTTATCTGCGAGGATATGTTCTTCGCCGTTACCACCATAAGTGACTCCATCATTATCACCGGGTGCAGAAGACAAGTCAAGGTTATTACAAGCGTTGTTCACGACCTTCCCACCCTGTGTGGTCCCTACTTCGCTAAAGCTTCGTAGGGCAGGCTGTTCACTGACCACCATCCACCGACCACTGCCCACTGCCTTTAAAACACAAACACCAGGGAAAGCAACACGCGATACATACGGTCACTCCTGTTCCTGTCCACGCGGTCCCAGGTCTTGTAATATTCATAATTGCCGGTCATGTTCAGGTTGTCCAGCATACGCAGCCTGAATCCCGCTTCTCCCGAATGCTGACGGGTATCCTGATTCTGCTGCTCGTAATCAGAGCGCAGGAAATAAGAGCGCCACTTGTAGCCCCAGTATATCTCCATATCCTGTTTGAAGCCCAGACGGGGCAGAAAAGGTATAAAACGCACGCGATAGATCTTCTTCATCACCCACTTAAACCTGACCCCAATGTTGTTGGTTTCCGACCAAGATTCTACCTGGCGGTACATCGACTCTACATAGGCAGTCCCGCCATTGAGATTACCCGATAACGCCCCGACAAGATAAAAGGGCAGATTAAAGGTAAGTCCCCGCGTAAATCCGCCCGAGAAGAGCATCCCATCAGAGTCCTTTTGTTTCCGCTGCGAAAGTGTGCCGGTCAAGTCGATCGTAGTTAGTTTCAAACCGGGCAGCCTGAGTAGCGGCTCTTGGTCCACGTAGTAGAGATTAACCCGATAACTTTCGCTCTGCGATTCCGAAGGAAGGGTATAATTATACATTCGCCATGCTTCCTCCCAATTAGCCGTTGGACTCAGCTTCCAGTGCTTAAAAAACAACACGCTTAACTGAACGGAATCCCTAACACTCCGGGTAGCGTTCTTTGCCCGTTCTTCCACCGGATCGATCCACATCAAATCCAGTACCGAAATCAGGCGATCTTCTTCCGACTCGTCGAAAAAAACTTTTTTCTGGGTAGAGAAGCGCCCAGTAAAATACCGGTCAAAATATTCATAGAGCGAAGTGCAATTCCAGGCACGGCTGCATGTAAACCGCACTTGGTAGGCGGTGAGCGGTTCCCACCACATTGCCGGCGTTAGACTTACACGGCCGGTTAGATTGTTGTTCACCTCGGCGCGATCACGATAATAGAGGCGACTATAGTTCTGACGATAATCCACTCCCGGGGTCACCCCCTTGATCCCGGTGTAGGATACGCTGCCCGTGCCGATCATCTTCTCTTGGTAGGATGTATAGTTAGAGGACCATCCCGGCCCCCTCCCCTGCTGCGTCGGCGGGGCGGAAAACGACGAAGTCACGGTGTTCCCCATCATATCAACATAGGTGTAATCACCGCGCAGATTAAGCGCCACCTTCGGCAACGGCTGATAAGCGCCCGTCACCCGTATCTGGCGTTCTCGCTTATAGCGCTCAAAAAATGGTGTCTCCAAATCAGGGTATTCGGTCTTCTCATATTCGTAATTCAGCATATAAGCAACGGTATTTTGTCCGATACTCCGGCCAAAGAGCTTGTTCGGCAACTTGTATTCCAGCCGGGGTTTCAGGTAATACTTCATCCCTTGATAGCTGCGCCGGGCGGCACTCTCTTGAGCGGCAACATAGTCGCTACTATATCTAATAGAAGTATCAGTACGCTTAGTGTCAACGCGCGTGGTCAGACTTCCCAGTTGCCGCGGCACTTTATAATTATGCCCCAGATAACCGCCATAGGTCCTGGAACGACGCTCCGGGCGCCCGTAAAACAGGATGTCTTTACGAAACTTATCCTCGTTGGTCAGCTCGTCATAGCTCAGGAAAAACTTGTTCCTCAGGGGGCTACCCAGCAAAGCCAGCCGGTCACTACGCAGATCATAGAGCTGCCGGCGGTAATGCTGCTGGTCACGCCGCACCTGGTCTAATCGCATGAACCCCTGGTCTATTTTCGTATAAGAAGCACTGGTCACCAGACCACCGTCGCCCAGATTCCCCTGCACCACGACGCGCCGGGCGGTGCCGCGCTGAGTCTCCGGCGAGACCAGCCGCAGGTTATTTATCCACAGCTCTCCCGTACCGCCCTCGCCACCGGGCTTGTCCGATAAAACACCGATGGAAATATTGACGACATTATCGAATACGTTGTAGGCGGTGGCCGGATAGTTCTTCCACACTTGACCCTGCATTTCGCTCAGCGGGATGCTGATCACGGCCCAGCCGTCTCCCACGTCCTGGTCACCGAGAAAATGAACGTACTGATAGTAAGTCCCCTCGTCTTCCGGTCCCAGGCGGATAAAGATGCGGTCGTTAAACTCCTGCCCCGGGCCCTCCTGGCGCCGCTTGCAGTAAAGGTCGAATCTTAGTTCACGGTAATCCGAGAAATCCATCGTGGAGTAGCGGCGGGTCACATAATAGAGCGGGCGTTTTTCCGCGTCATTGGTCCGGTCATCGGCGTTTATATCGTATGTAATACGCAACGCCTGTTCGCTCTCTTTGATGCGCTGTTCGGCCTCCACCGGAGTTGCATTGCCGCTTGCCACCATAGCGTCTATCTCCTCACGCAGAAAGTTGCCGTCGGCTATGTAGCCGATACCCAGTTCCTGGTCGATCACCGATACATCAAATTTATAAACATCGACGCCCCCCGCCTCACTTTCCGTCTTTAACAGCCAATCGTTATCAACAATAGAAATGGTCTCAAACATCAGGTAACCATCGCCCGGCGTCGCTGAACCGCCCGTGATCCAGACGCGCCCGGTACGCACGTTCCTGTCGCTGGGCAAACCGTGCTTGCGATAAGCGACCGGCACGCTGCCGGTGTCGGCGACGGTATAGTCCGCCGAGCTGCTGGCCAACTGCATCGGCACTACTATTTTTTTCCAACCGTTATCGCCGCCCGTCTCGCCCCAGTCTACCAGGAAGGAATAGCTATAACAGTTATCCTCGGTATGCAACGAGCCGTCACCGTCAAAATCCTCACTGTCGTGGTAAGCATGCTTAACGGAGTTATTTTCCCCCCAGAGCAGCGTCTGCGAGCCTTGATAAAACACCGGCACCCCGGTATCCTCCGACTCAGGTTCCCAAACGCCGTCCCCATCCGCATCCTCGGTATCCAGGACGCCGTTCTTATTGATGTCTTCCGCCAGAAAGCCAAAATCCACGTATACCGTTACCGGAGCGCCGCTGTGCTTGACCCAGATCTCCAACTGACGGGCGTTGCCAAGGGTACGACCATCCGAGTCTATCAGGAACTGGTAGCCTCCCCAATTAGTGGAACTCAAATCATCATATTCCAGGCGCAAGCAGCGCACCTTGTCCTCCTGCCTGCCTTCCCGGTCATATATATGCCCGCCCAACGTATCCTCCTGAGTTTCGCTGATGGTCACCGCGGCGTTTCGGTTGCTGTCGCCGGCGTGAGCTGAATAAGAACTGGATTCCGGCACGTACCCCGGCGGCGCGCTGGGTAAATAGGAGTATTTCGAGACCGGGAAAGATAAGATCCCCCCCACCGATTCCATATTATCAATCATCGCTACGCCGTACTCTTTCGCCTCGATCATGCCGGGGGTTCCTCCTTCCCCGCCCCTGTCATGGTCCAACTCGGCGCTGTAACGGTTAGGGTTAAAAACACTATGGGCCACCTCCCCCTGTATGTCAATTTCTACGGGCACCTCCACGCCGGCTACTCCCGGCAGGACGTTAACCACAGACGAAGCCAGCTTATCAACCCCCAGGGCGGACATATTTTCCTTGTCCAGCTTGATCCGCCCGTCCATATCGAAAATATGCAATCCGCCGGGCGCCGTGCCGACATCCGGCACTCCTATCGTGCTGGACTTATCCCATTTATACAAATATGTACCACCGAGCAGCAGACGGTCTGTGGGGGAATATTCCAGACGGCTGCCGGCAATTTGCGAGGGATTGCCGCCGATAAAAGGCAGATAGTCATAGCTCACCTTAACCCGACTGTTAGCGTCGATCTCCTGCGGTCGGCTAAAGCTGATGACTCCCGAAAAATAATCCATCACATAGTCCTTGCCCCGGACATAGCGCTGCCCATCCACGATCACCACCTCGCTGCCTTCAATGATATAAGGGTGCTTGAGCCGGTAAAAGGGCACCTTGTCCTTGAGGAAGACCTGAATGGTATAGTAGCTTTTCAAGTTGGCCATTTTGATATCATAAGCCTCGTAACCGTCCGGCGCGGTACCCAGGGCGAGAAAAGGGAACAGCTCATCCGGGCGCGAGGGATCAAAATGCGCCTTTTCCTCGAACATCAATATCCCCTCATCGGTATCAAGCTCATAAAAACCGGGCACCTCGCGATCGTACCATTCGCCCACTACGCGGTTACTGCTATCTATCACGCGTATCGCAAAATCGTTATCCTCCTCCGGGTCCATGATGTTCCGGTGCAATAGGTTATAATAACTGGTAACGTAATGCGCGGAAGTAGTGAGCGCGGCCGGGTCAGCCCTATAGATAAGCGCCTCGTCGACCGTCGTATATCCATCCCAGGCCACCTCCAGCGACGAATAATCACCGCCGTTAACCAGATCGCCGGAAAAGCCGATCGGGTTATCGTTCTTATCCCGAAAACTGACCGCGATATTACTCGAGGTCATACTCACCGGATAGATGAAGGTCAACAGCCCCTCGTTCACGTCTACATAATAGTCATTACCGGCAGAGAGGCGGGTGAAATAATACGTATCACTCCCGTTGGTCACCGTTACCGCCGCCGCGCCGTTATTCGTCACGACCCCATCGTCAAACCAGACCGCCCCCCCCGGTTTCAGGGGAAGACGATCCCTATCCCTGGTAATGTAGAAATATTTGCCCCTGACATGCTCATAATCCTTGAGTTCGACGGTCACAGGAGCGGTAGCGCCAACGAACACCTCCATCTCGGAGTAGCCGCGCGTCTGCGCGTAAAGCGACGTCCAAGAGATATCTTCCCACATATTGATCTTGGCCTTTAAGCCGAATAATTTCTTAGAGGGGTTTTCCACAGCGAAGACCGTCCGACCCATACGCAGATCAACATCACCGAAGACCACTTCCTGCAAAACGTCTTCTTCCTCACCCGTGTAACTAATGGAGATCTCCTGCTGTCGCCGCTGCCCCATACCCATCCCCCCCATCTGTTGGGAATCATCCCAATCAACGTGCACCTTGATACGTTCACCGATCGTGCCATCGATCTTCGCCCGGAGTTCCTGGTTCATCAACCATTGACTATCAGGATTACGAAAATCCTCCGCCCCTGCTTCCGGCTCTGGCTTCTGAAAGTAATAATGGTCCTCTAACATACCGGTTATGGACTTTCGCCCCTGGATACGCAGATCGGATTTCGCCGGCAGCTTAAACTCCTTGGGCATCGTAACCATGGTCGGCTCACCCTCTACCGTGAACCTTTGCAACGAAATGTACAGCCCCTCCTCCCCATCGGCGTCCACTGAATTTATCCGGTAGAAGAGCGGCCGCTCCCCGCCGCGCGGCGCCAGTCTATAACTTTCCCTATCGGTGAACCTGGCTTCCCCGAGCGGCACCCGGCCCAGCTTATCGAACGGGCCATCGGCGCCGGTGCTGCGATAAATATTATATGACGAAACACCCTGCTCCGCGGCCTCCTCTTCCCAGAGGAGCATTACGTTGTTATCTTTCTGAGAGATCAGCAGTTCCGGTTCAATAAGAATGCCCTCGCTGATCGACTTCCCGGGCTCCAGCCCTTCCATCAATTCGGCGATCAGTTCCTCCTGCGTTAGCTCACCGTTCATGCTATACGGTATGGACACCACCGCCGAGTGACCGCTGTTCACCCCCGTAACGCCCTCGCTACTCACCGCGTAAGCAAAAGATCGCCCTTCCTCAGGCGCTGGCAGCCTTCCCGCCAGGTAGTCCACATAAGTCGTGCCTGATAAAAGCTCCGGATTTAACAGTTGCCAATCCGCCTCTGCCGCGTCGCGCCGATACACGTTATAACCACTTAGTTCCGGATCGCTGACATCCTGCCAGGAGAGCAGTATTCGGCCGCCCGAGAGCAGCTTAGCGGCAAGCTCTTGCGGCAACGGGGGGATATCCGCTGGCCGCGGCTTGACCACAGCGAAACGGGAAATACGTCCAAAACGCCCCTCCCCGTCCTCCGCCCGCACCCGATAATAAACCGCATCCACAGCCAACAGGCTCTCGGGAAGCTGCTCTCTGTATGAAGTCACTTCGCGCGTACCGCCGGCCAGCCACGAATATCCGGAGTTCCTGTAGGTGGAACGATACACATTATAAAAACTCACCAACTCCACCCCCTCTATCGGCTCACTCCATTGCAAACTCACCGTACCTTCGCTTACCAGCGCGGTCAATTGGCGCGGCGCAGAAATAGGCGCGGCAATTTCAGGGGTACGAGTTACCATCAAGGTCGGAGTAGGAGACGATGAGAAAGTTACCACCGACCCACCCGCTTGAGAACTCTCAGCAACAGGGGTAGAGGTAACCGTGACAGTGCTGGTCACAGTACTTGTCGCCGTGGCCGGCATGATCGGCCATGCAGCCGTTGTCGTCACCACAGGTATCGGACGAGAATGCGCTCCACCGGCAGTCCTATCCTCCTGGCCCTGGAGATAACTCACGGTCAATACCGCGAAAACGACAAAAAATGTTCTAAAAATATTTTGTTTGATCATTTTTTTAGCATAAAACCACTAAGCCACAGAGAACACAGAAAACACCTTTGGATCCACAGATTTCACAGATTACACAGATTTTTTTCTAACAACTCAAAGCTACCTGAAAACCACACTCACAAAATAAAAATCCCCCGGCTAAAGCCGGTAATATTTTTGTCCCGATATGTGCGCCCGCCAAAGCGGGCGATTTTATTTGGCGCTTCATCTCCAAGCTAAACCTTGAGGTAATGCGCCCGCGGAATACGCAACCCCGTTTACTAAAAAGTCCAATTACATAGATTTCTCTACATCAAAAGAACAATCTGTGCAATTTTTATGTCCAACTCCAACTTCAACCCGCTAAAACCAA
>JAUXIB010000033.1 GCA_030621225.1 candidate division FCPU426 bacterium | reverse complement strand
CGGCGGCGGGCGGGGGGTGAAGCTCTTGCGTCGTGATGGATCGAAGCTTGAATTGGAGTGGGGAGGGTATGCGCATTTTGGCGGCTAAGAATTCGATGGGGCAGCGCAGAATTATGAGTTATGAGTTCTGAATTATGAATAGGGGTTGAAAGTTAAAAGGTTTGGAAGGTTGAATACCAAGTACACGACGGCGGATGCCGCGCCTGTACACGGTATACGGGAGAAGTACGTCGAACGTCAAAGGTCAAACGTCGAACGCCAAGTGACGTGTGACGTTGGACGTTTAGACGTTTGACTTTTTTTGCAGACAGGGCTACGAATAAGCAATGGACAAAGAACTGAGCAAACAGCTTGATTTCGCGATGGAGTTGGCCCGGGAGGCGGGAGAGATAATCCTGGATGGTTACCGGCGTCCGGTAGACGTGAAATACAAGGGAGAGATAGACTTGCTTACCGCTACGGACCAGGCGAGCGAGGCGCATATTATTGAGCGTATTAGGCGTGAATGGCCGGAGGACTCGATCTTGGCCGAAGAGGCGGGAGCACAACCAGGCCAGGGCGAGCGGCGTTGGTTTGTGGATCCGCTGGATGGGACCACTAATTTTGCGCATAAATATCCTTATTTCTGTGTGTCTCTGGGTTTGGCAGAAAAGGACCGGATGATATTGGGCGTGGTCTATGACCCGATACGGAAGGAGCTGTTCGCGGCCGCGCGTGATGGCGGCGCGACCCTCAATGGTGAAAGAATCAAGGTTAGCCGGGAAAAACAGCTGGCTCGTTCTTTGCTGGCTACTGGGTTCCCTTATGATCGCCAGGAGCGCAAGAAGCAAGTTACACATTTTAAGAATTACATTGATGTTTCGCAAGCGGTGCGGCGGGACGGCGCGGCGGCGCTTGATCTGGCCTACCTGGCTTGCGGGCGTTTTGACGGATTCTGGGAGCATAGCCTGCACCCTTGGGATACGGCGGCGGGGATAGTGATCGTGCAAGAGGCCGGCGGGCAGGTAACGGATTTTAGCGGGGGTGAGTTCAATCCCTTGCTGGTGGAAATTATCGCTTCCAATGGGCATATTCACGCGCAGATGCTGGATGTTATCCGGCAGGGGCTGAGAAATCAGGAAGCAGGAGATGGTTAACTCACGAGGTTTGGTAAGTGGGAATGCCGATGCGGTGCGGAGGAAGTTATCCGCGGTAATAAAACGTCTGGAACACGCGTACGGTCGCCCAAAGGTGAAGCCGCAGGCGGAGCCGCTGGGGGCTTTGGTCAAGACCATTCTTTCCCAAAATACCAGCGACCTGAATAGTGACAGGGCCTATGCCTCATTGCGCGAAGCGTTTCCCGTCTGGGAAAAATTGCTGACGGCGCGTCCGGCGAGAGTGGAACGCGCTATCAGGAGAGGTGGTTTGGCCAAACAGAAGGCCGGACGCATTCTGGCGATATTGAAAAAGATCAAGCGTGAACGGGGGCGGCTTTCCCTACGTTTTATACACAAGATGGAAACGCAAGCAGCGGTGGCTTGGCTTATCGCTTTCAAGGGGATCGGTTTAAAAACGGCCTGTGTGGTACTGGCCTTTGCCTGCGCCAGGGATATATTTCCGGTTGATACGCACGTCGAACGGGTGAGTCAGCGGTTGGGGCTGGTGCCGGCAAAGGCGTCCGCGGATAAAGTGCACTTGTTGTTAGACCCGGTAATTCCCAAGGGCAGGAAGCAATCGCTTCACCTGAATATGATCCGTTTGGGCCGTGAGCTGTGCAAGGCCCAGCGGACAAAGTGCCAAGAGTGTTTTCTGCGTCAGGTGTGTGGCGGGATAAGCTAAGAACGGCTAATGAGCCACCGAGGTCACAGAGGAACGGCTTTTACCACAACGACACGACGTTACGAACGACTTTTTTTGGATAACACCGACAAAGCACTTCGTTATCAGGGATGCAATTGTTGGTTTTGGCGGAGAGCTTGAAGGCAGATGCGTCGTTACACACCCGGTGTGCGTGTCGTTGGCTCACCGGGTGTGTTCTTGGGTTTTCTACGGTCTGCTTGAGCAGCGTCGTTCCCTGTATACTGTATACCGTCTACTGTCTACTTTAGAGTGCGGTAGGTTGTTGGCAAAGAAATCTGTGGATTATCTTTTGTCCACTATCGACGATGGAAAACCCCTTGACCAAAAACCCCTTGACCAACGGGTAAAAAAGCGGTATAAGGTTATTAGTGTTGTTGTGGGTTAATAAAATCAAGAGGGAATAACAACTATGAAGAATAAAAGCTGTGTTATCTTTATGTTGGCTGTTGTCCTTGCCTGCAGGCTCGCGGCCGCGGGAGCGAAGATAAATTTTGATGCCGAGGAATACGACTGGGGAGTCATCTACCAGGGGGAGACTGTGAAGCACGAGTATAAGCTGCGTAATGATGGCGACCAGCCGCTATCGATCAGTCAGGTCAAAACCTCGTGTGGCTGTACTGTGGCCAAGGACTGGCCTAAGCTTTTGGCGCCCGGGAAGTCCGGGGTGATCAAGATAAACTTTAATTCCGGCAGCCGACAGGGGCGAAACGAGAAGAGCATTTCCGTGCATAGTAATGACGCCACCCGCCCGCTGGTGAAGCTTAAGATCCATGGCAACATCAAGAAACTGATAGATATCCTTCCTTCGCAGGTTGTTTCTTTAGGGGTAATAACTTTAGGCGAAAGCGCGACGGGAACCTTTGAAGTGTTTTCATTGGAGGGCAAGATGGCGATAGAAAAGCTGGAGTATAATCGCGAAAAACTGGACATTAATTACGAAAAAATAAAAAAGGAAGACGGGAGAGAAGGATATCTTTTTAAGGTAGAATTGAAGAAGGGCACACCCATTGGTCGTATTTACGAGACTATTAAGATAGAAACCGATTTAGCGCGTAAAAAAATGTTTGAGGTGAAGATCACGGGCAACGTGGCGGGGAGGATCCGGGCTTATCCACCGCGTTTGAGTTTCAGCGGCATCAAATCGGGCGAAGAAAAGAAGCATGAGTTTACCCTTAAGCGTACTGACGGCAAGCTTCTGGAGGTGCAGAAGATCGTTGTTGACCGTGAAGATGTGAAGGCCGAGGTGGTAGGTGGTCCTGCCGGCAGCGTGGTGCTGGTAAGTGTTACTGTTAAATTTTCCGGGTCCGCGCCGCAAATGAGGCGTCTGAGTGGAATGATAAAGGTTTACGTCAATGATCCTGATCAGCCGGTGGTGGATGTGATCTATTCCGCCTATTTTGCTCGAACCAAGCCTGCTACACGTCTTCAACCTCAGAAAAAGCGGTAGATCGTGGTTATGTATCATGTAATATCAAAAACAGCCGCTTGGGTTTTGAGCGGCTGTTTTCTTTTGGTTTTTACGGGCATTGCCTTTGCGCAAAACGCGGTTAGTCCGGAAATTTTTCTTATGCGTGGTGTCTTTGATGTATTCAAAAAAGGGGATATTAGTATTTTGGAGTTGCAGCGGTTAGCAAAGGATAAGCGGGCGCGTGATCAGGTCTGGCAATTACTGATAATGCATGGAACGGAGGAGTCGGTAGACGTGCTTTGGCAGGAGTACGAGAGGAAGGGAGACGGGCAGGTTCTGGAGTATCTGAGCGGGTCAGTGGCGGGGGTGTATGGGGAACGTTACCGGCGTTTACTACTAAAGATAACAGAGAAAAGCGGACGGCGCAAAGATTCCTTTAATATGGAAGTAAATGCCCTGATCGTCCTGGGGTTACACGGTGATGAAGAAGCAAAGCCGCAGTTGGAGCGTGTGGCTGCCGATTATAGTTTGCAGCTGCTTTCGGAGACGGCAGAACGTTCTTTGAATTGGATGCAAAAAAAATATTATCATTGCGAGAAGGAGATAGAGGGTACAATGCGACAACAGGAGGTCAAGCGTGTTTTGCACCGCTTTTTCGGCCCCCAGGCGACTTTTTCCTCGCTGGTTTTCAATGACGCCGGGGATAAGGTTTTTTTGAATTTTTCCTGTCGCGGAGAGGGGTATAACGCTCTTTTGTGTTATGGTCCGCGAGGTTGGTATATAGCGGGTATTTGGTTCCGTTATATAGTTTGACGTATTTTTAGATAAAGGCACTTACCACAACGACACGACGTTAAAAGCCACTTTGAGAACGGTATAAACGACGATATTGGTTTTAAAAAAACGTTGTGCCGTCGTGGTGAAAAAGTCTTTAACTACTTTCGTAAAGAAGAAAAAATAAGAAAAATCGTTGCCATGTAGCTTGATATATGGTAGGTTTGGGTACTCTGAGAGAGAGTGGGTTCGCCCACTCTTTTTGTTTCTATGATGAATGATAAAGAACGTCGGGAAAAGGCGTTGCGACAGGCGCTGCGGCCAGCTTTAGAGCATATGGGGTATCGGTTTTTAGAGCTCAGGCTGGATGGCAGTAACCTTACGCTGTATGTAGATAAAGAAGGCGGGATCGGGCTGGAAGATTGTCGCCGGGTGAGTGAGCGGGCCGGATTTATCCTGGAAATGGATAATGATCTTTTTGGAGATTACCGCTTGGAGGTATCATCTCCCGGGAGAGAGAGGCCATTGCGTTTTGCGGCGGATTTCAGGGAATTTTTGGGTTGGGAAGTTAAATTGAGACTGAGAGATTATAAAACAAAGAAGCTCAGGGGACAAATAGTCGCCTGTGATGATCGGTTATTGACGTTAGCGGTAGGAGAAGAGCAGGTAGAGGTTGAGCTGGAGGATATTAGACGGGCTAATTTGATTCCAAAAGACTAACCGTAAGGGGCTCGGAAATCGTTTGAACGATAAGAGAACCTTTTGAGTATTAATTTTTTTTGAGGGTGGAAAATGAATGGTGAAATAAAGCATTTGCTGACACAGTTTGAATACAACAAGAATATTAATCGTGATCTGATGATAGATGTTTTGAAGAGCGCGATAGCGACTGCTGCCAGGAAAAAATTCGGGGAGCAGGGCGGCGCGGCACGTGTCGAGTTCCTGGAGGATACAGGTGATTTTCAGGTGTTTTGCCCGCGTGTTGTTGTGGAGGAAGTCAAGGATAAGAATACAGAGATCGCGCAGAAGGAGGCGCGTCGTTACAAACGGGGCGCTAAACCGGGCGATGAGATAGAAATAGAAGTATCGGCCAGTTCTTTAGGGCGTATCGCTACGCAAACGGCGCGGCAAGTTATTTTGCAACGCTTGCGCGGCGAAGAGCGCGAGTCCATCTACCGTGATTTTCAAGACAAGAAGGGGCAGGTGGTTTCGGGAACCGTTTTTCGCATGGAGCCGCGCCAAGTGGTAATGAGCCTGGACGGAGCGGAGGCCATTCTGCCTTACGAGGAGCAGTTGCGTAGCGAGAGTTATATTTCCGGTGACAGGCTCAAGGTTTTTATCCTCGACGTGAAGCGGACCAGTAAAGGGCCGAAAATCGTTGTTTCCCGCAGTCATCCGGGCTTGGTCAAGGGATTGTTCCAGTTGGAGGTGCCCGAGGTAGATGACGAGGTGGTAATTATTAAGAGTATTGCCCGGACGCCGGGGGAACGTACCAAGATCGCTTTGCAGAGCACAGACGAGAGCGTTGACCCGGTGGGCGCTTGCGTAGGTATCAGGGGCTCGCGAGTGCAGGCGATAGTGCGTGAACTGAATAACGAGAAGATAGACATCGTCAAGTGGGCGGATGACACCAGTGAATTTATCAATAACGCCATGAACCCGGCGCAGTTGGAAGAGATAATTCTCAGCGAGAAGGGCAAGACGGCGGTAGTGGTGGTGGCTAGTGACCAGCTTTCCCTGGCCATCGGCAAACGGGGACAGAATGCCAAGCTGGCCGCCAAGTTGACCGGTTGGCATATTGATATCAAGAACCAGGAGGACTATATTCAAGAGCAGAAAGCTAAGGCGGAGAAGTTATTATCCGCGGCGGCGGAATCTCCGCTTGGCGATCTCAAGGGAGTGGGTGCGACGATGCTGGCTAAGCTGGAAAAAGCAGGCTACAAAACGCTGGGCGATTTTAAGGGTGTAGATGTGGATAAGCTCAGTGAAGTGCCTGGTTTAGGAGCTAAGACGGCTGTCAAGTTGCTCGAACAGACCGAGGCGATGATCGGTTCGCTGGAGGTGGAAGACACTGAACCGGCGCAGGCCGAGGAAGCGGCGAGCGAGGAAACGGAGACGGGGGAAGCGGACGTATCCTCCTCCGCTGAAGCTACGGAGGACAAGTCGGCGAGTGAGGAAGCTGTCTCTGATGAAGTGACAGAGAATGGAACTGAGGAAGAAGTCGCTGAAGAAAATGATGAGCCGGCGCAGGCTGAGGAGGAAGAGAAGTGAGTGCTAAGGATATCAGAGTATATGAACTTGCCAAAGAGCTCAATTTCAAGAGCAGTGCCGAGCTCGTGGAAAAGCTGCGCGAGTTAAAGATAGACGTCAAGAGCCATATGAGTGTGCTCAATGAAAACACTGCGGCGCTTGCCCGGGATAAGTTTGGCGAGAAAAAAACGGAAGAGAGCCCGGAGAAGTTGAAAAAGACCTTTGAAGTTGAGCAGGCGCAGCAGGAAGAAAAAGGGCAGGACCAACGTCGTAAAAAAATAAGCGCGCGCGATAAGCGCATGATCGGCACGATAGGCAAGCGGAAAGTCTTCGGTTTAAAAGAGGAGCAGCCGCAAGAGAAGACTGCGCGCATTTACGATGGGATCACCGTTGCTGAGTTGGCCAAACAGTTGCAGCTAGAGCCAGCCGCCCTGATCAAAGAGGTGATTCAGCTGGGGGTGATGGCTACTATTAATCATCGTTTGGGGATGGTGGTGGCTGAGACCGTTGCCGAGGAACATGGCTTTAAGGTAGAGCAGGCTGATTTTCAGAGCGAGTTGATACAGAGCGGGGATGAAGAGGAAGAAAAGCTGCAGTCTTGTTTTCCAGTGGTCACCGTAATGGGGCACGCGGACCACGGCAAGACTTTGCTGTTGGATACTGTGCGTAAGGCCGATGTCGCCTCCGGAGAAAAAGGAGGGATGACCCAGAGTATCGGCGCTTATTACGTTCGTCGGCCGGAAGGGAGCATCATTTTTGTCGATACCCCCGGCCAGGAGGCTTTTACCGCGATGCGGGCCCGTGGCTCGCAGATAGCTGATATTGTGGTGCTGGTGGTGGCGGCGGACGATGGCGTGATGCCGCAGACCAAGGAAGCGATCGATCACGTACGGGAGGCGGAGGTAGAAATTATCATCGCTGTAAATAAGACAGACTTACCCAATGCGGATGGAGCCAGGGTGCGCCGCCAGTTGTCGGAATATGGACTGGCTACCGAAGGGTTTGGCGGCAATATATCCTGTATTGAGGTTAGTGCCAAGACGGGCGAAGGGGTAGATAAGCTATTGGAGGAAATCATCCTACAGGCCGAAATGATGGAACTTAAAGCCAATGTGGCCGGTAGGGGAATAGGGATAGTAATAGATTCTTATTTGGACCGCGGGCGCGGACCGATGGTTGATCTGTTGGTGGTAAGTGGTAAGCTGCAGGTAGCGGATGATTTTGTCGTCGGACAAAGTTTTGGGCGGATCAAAGGTATGATAGACGCGGAAGGTCGGGAGATCGCGGAAGCGGGGCCGGTAACGCCGGTTGAGGTTTTGGGGCTTAATTCTGTGGTACAGGCCGGGGATAAACTGCAGGTTGTTACCGATGCAAAAACCGCACGCCGTATCAGCAACCAAAGGAAGGAGCTTGTGCGCGAACGTCGCGGCCAACCTTCGCGGCAGCTTACACTTGATTCTTTTTCCCAGCAGATAGAGGAAGGAAAAATAAAAGAGTTTAAGTTGGTGATCAAGGCGGATACCGATGGGGCCGTCGGCGCATTGCGCGACGCTTTAGAAAAGTTATCCGGCCAGCAGGTGAAATTGAAAGTTATCCGTGGCGGAGTGGGGCCGGTCACTGTATCGGATATTATGCTTGCTGCAGCTTCGCAGGCCCTGGTAATCGCTTTTAACAGCACGCAAGAAGTGAAGTCCAGGGAGGCAGCACGCCAAGAAGGAGTGGAAGTCAGGGAGTATGAGGTGATCTTCAAGGTCGTAGACGAGGTGCACGCGGCGATGGAAGGTATGTTGGAGCCGGTGACGTCTTACAACATACTTGGCAAGGTGGAGGTGAAACAGATATTTCATTCGAGCAAAGCCGGTTGCGTTGCCGGCGGCTTGGTGGGAGAGGGCCGGGTCCGGCGCGGGGAACTGATCCGTGTCTATCGTGGTGAAAAGAAGGTCCATGAGGGAAAACTGGAGTCGCTACGACGTTTTCAGGATGATACCGCAGAAGTGGTGCAGGGCTTGGAATGCGGCTTTCTCGTTACGGGCATGAGAAATCTGAAGCCGGGGGATTTAATAGAATCAATAGAGGTTAAGGAGACCAAGCAGACGTTGAAACCAAACGCGACTGAATAGTAAAAAGCAAGGAAGTAAAGAAGTAGGGAAGCAAGACCATCGGGGTTGAGCCTTCCTTAGCTCCTTACCTCCTTGCTTCTTCAAGTTTCTTTATCTTCTATTTTTTCACTGTTGTCGGAGAGCGAATGCCTACCCATCGTATGAAGCGTGTTAACCAGTTGATCAAGGAAGAGCTGGCCAAGATCATCCAGTTGGGGTTAAAAGATCCCAGGGTTTCCATGGCTAGCGTTACCCGGGTGCAGACCAGTCCCGATTTAAAGACAGCCGATGTTTACATCAGTGTGATGGGGGATGACGAAGAAAAGGAGCAGACGTTTAATGCTCTGGATAACGCAAAAGGCTTTTTGCGTCATCAACTAAGTAGCAGGATAAGGATGAAGTATGTGCCGGAACTGATCGTCCGTCGTGACCAATCTCTGGAGCAGGGGGATGACGTGCTGCGTATTATTAATGAGCTTGAGCGGAAAGAAGAGGAATGAGAGTACCGCGTGGTTTGCCGGGTTTGATCCGGCGTGGAAAAAGGATAATGATTCTGACACACCGTAATCCGGACGGTGACGCGGTCGGTTCCCTGCTTGCGCTGGCGATCGTCTTGCGCGCGGCCGGCAAACAGGTGCGCTGTCTGTTGCCCGGGGGGTATCCATCGCGGTATGATTTTCTTTTTTCCTCAGGATCGGCATCGTTTTTCAAAGCGCCCTTTGTCTCATCGCTGGACATTACTTTTGTGCTTGATTGCGGCGACTTATCGCGCGCCGGTGAATTACCCGGGGAGGGACTGCGCGGCAGGTTAGTGAATATAGACCATCATCACGGCAACGATATGTTTGGTGATTTGAATATGGTCGATGGACGGGCCAGCTGCACCGGTGAACTGGTGGAAAAACTTATAAAGGTTTGTGGGTTGCCGCTTACCCCGGCAGCCGCGGAGTGTCTTTATACGGCACTGTTAACGGATACCGGCTCTTTTCAGCATGCCAGCACTACGGCGAGTGTTTTTAGTCTGGCTGCTCGTCTGGCGGAAGCAGGGGCGTCGCCGTCGCGGGTGGCGGCAAAGGTTTACTTGCGGCGCAGCGCCGGGGAAACCAAGATGCTTGGGCGGGTACTGGCAGTGGCCCGTATTGAAAAGAAGGGGATGCTGGTCTGGTCAGTTATACGGCGGCAGGAATTGGCAGCTTGCGGTATCGCTGATAAAGACGTTGAAAGCGAAGACTACCTGGCCCATTTACGATCGATGGCGGGAGTGAAGGTAGCCGTGCTTTTGCGAGAGTTTTCAAGCAGTGAGGTGCGCGTGAGTCTGCGCGGTAAGCCGGGGTGGCGGGTGGATACACTGGCTGTGGCACTGGGCGGCGGTGGGCATAAACTTGCTGCCGGCTGTACGTTGTCGGGCGGCATAGAACGTGCGCGGAAGCGGCTGTTTGCTGAAATAGAAAGACAAAAAATTCTCCAACCATAGTTTATTTAATGTTGGAGTGCCCATAGGGCGAGCCACAGAGGACACAGAGGAACGGCTTTAACCACGACGACACGACGTTAACGACTCTTTCTTTAGATAACGGCTAAAGGCTATTTAGCCACAGAGGACATCCGCCGTCGTCCTCCGGGCTATGGCGGGACAGGCGCCGGTTACGGAGAAACATCTTTAACCACGACGACATCTGCCTTTGCTGTGTAGGGGTTCAATTCATTGAACCCTGGGCGCGATGAATCGCGCCCCTACAACGGCGAGACAAGCGACGCTAACGGCGCTTCTTTTAGATAATCCTTGGACGAACTTCCGCCGTCGTCTTCGACTATGGCGAGACAGGCAGGGTAGGTGACATAGGGCGGTGGAAGAACAAACGGTGTTGGTGTTAGAAAAGAAGAACGTTGCTTGTTCGTCGTAGCCCTTGACGAAGACGGATGACGTCGTGGTGAAAAAGACTTTAAAACGGCGCGTGATATGCGACCAAAAACGACACGGGACACGGGACGCGGGACGCGGGACTGGCGTATGTTGTCCGGTTTACTGTTGGTAGATAAACGCCCCGGTGAATACACCGGAGATATCTTGCGCCGGTTGAAAAGACAAGGGCGTGGGCTTAAGCTGGGACATGCCGGTACCTTAGATCCGATGGCCAGTGGTTTAGTGCAGGTACTGCTTGGTTCGGCTACTAAGCTGCTTCCTTTTTTAAAGAGCGATAAGGAGTACATAGCCGGCGGGGTGCTGGGGGTGGGCACTGACAGTCTTGATGCCTGTGGGGCGTTAGAAAGACGAGAGGCGGTGACCGCGGTGGACCAGCGGAGGTTTCGTCGGGTGCTTGCTTCTTTTCGCGGCGAGAGCGAACAGGTGCCGCCCGCCCTTTCTGCCAAAAAGATAGCCGGGTCGCGGAGTTATCACTTGTTTCGGCAAGGAAAGAGACGAGAGCCTAAAGCGTGCCGGATAAATATATACGCGCTATCGCTTTTGGCGTATCGTCATCCTGTGTTTTTATTGCGCGTGCGATGCTCGGCGGGGACATACGTAAGGTCTCTGATCAGGGACATCGGCAGTGCCTTGGATAGTATGGCTTGCCTTTACTATTTACGGCGGACAAAGGTGGGGCCGTTTCGGGTAGAGGACGCGCGGGTGGAGCTTGTTTCCTGGCGAAAGCGTTTGCTGCCTGCTCGTGAGGCATTGTCGCACCTCGGAGAAGTGAGCACAGGAAAAACGGGCGCAGCCCTGATAGGCGTTGGCCGCCCCTTAGAGCCAATTCACTATCAGGGACGAGGAATAAAGACCGCGGACTGGGTGCGAGTAATATCCCGGCGCGGCAAGCTTTTGGCGATAGGCGAGATGGGCACGGTCGGGACGGTGCGCGTCAAAAGATTACTTAATTGAATGTGGATTTTATTTCAGGATGATAGTATATTATTGAGCAGAGAAGCGCAGTTGTATTATAGTTTACTCGCTGTGGCGGGTGCGAAGATCTAAACTTAAGGAGAAGGCGGATGAAAATACCCAAGGCTGATAAGACCAAGGTGATCAAAGACTATTCTCAGCACACCAAAGATACTGGTTCTCCGGAGGTGCAAGTGGCGCTGCTTACGCACCGGATCAACCATCTCACCGAACACTTTAAGGTCCACCGCAAGGATCACCATTCGCGGCGGGGACTGCTTAAGCTCGTGGGAAAAAGGCGCCGTTTGCTGAATTATATCAGCAAGAAGGATGAGGCGCGCTACAAGAAGTTGATAGATGGTCTGAAGTTGAGAAAGTAATAATGAGAGCGAAGTGTTTCGCCAGCCGGCAAACAAAGCCGGGGCGGAGCGAACGTTGGTTTTCGTTGGCGGAGGCAAACTACTACATATAAGGAGAGGTCATGGCTGAAGTGAAGATGGAGGTTGGCGGACGGGAGTTAGTATTGGAAAGCGGGAAATATGCCAAGCAAGCCGGCGGGGGAGTTACTGTCCGCTTTGGGGACACGGTGGTGCTGGTCGCTGCTTGTATTTCTGATAAGCCGCGCGAAGGGTTGGATTTTTTCCCCCTGATGGTTGATTATCGGGAGAGGACATATGCGGCCGGACGTATACCGGGTGGCTGGTTTAAGCGGGAGGGACGGCCGCAAGACAAGGAAGTGGCCAGTTCGCGTTTGATCGACCGTTCGATTCGACCGTTTTTTCCGGAGGGACTGCGCAATGATGTGATGGTGGATATATTGGTGCTTGCCGCGGACAAGGAAAATGATCCGGATATCCCGGCGCTGATCGGCGCTTCGCTGGCTTTGCGAATCTCCGATATTCCTTTTGAACATACCATTAGCGCGGTACGCATAGGCAAGGTAGGCGATGAATTTGTGGTCAACCCGACCTTTCAGCAACTGGAAAACAGCTCTTTGGATCTAGTGGCCGCCGGCACCAAGGATAGTATAGTGATGTTAGAGGGAGGCTGCCAGGAGATCAGCGAGGATGAGATGGCCGAGGCGTTGCAAAAGGCTTCGGCGCAGATAAATAAAATCACTGAATTACAAGAGCAGTTGATAAAGCAATGCGGCAAGCAGAAGCGGACGGTTAAAGTGCAGCCGCGGGACGAAGAATTGGCCGCTAAGTTGAAGGAATTGGTGCAGGAGGAGATGCGGTCGGCCTGTCTAAACCCAGATAAGCAAGAGCGATCCAAGGCGGTGGCTGAGGTGAAGGAGCGAGCCAAGGAGAAACTTGGAGAGCTTGATGAAGCGCAACTCAAGGACGCGGGCAAGGTGCTTGAGGAGATAGAGGTGGGTATCTTGCGAGAGCGCATTGTCAACGAAGGCATGCGTCCTGACGGGCGTAAGCCGGAGGAGATTCGCGATATTGGTTGCGAGGTAGGAGTTTTGCCGCGCACCCACGGCTCGGCGGTTTTCACCAGAGGACAGACACAGGCCCTGGCGGTCACCACCCTGGGCAGTATGGATGACGTCAGACGGATAGAACTCTTGGAGGGAGAGACGGAGAAGTCGTTTATGCTGCACTATAATTTCCCTTCGTTCAGCGTGGGCGAAACTAGGCCTAATCGCGGGCCTTCACGCCGGGATATTGGGCACGGGCTGTTGGCGGAGCGAGCATTAATGGCTTTGATGCCTGCGGGGGATGATTTTCACTATGTGGTGAGGTTGGTCTCTGAAATTCTGGAATCCAACGGTTCTTCATCCATGGCTAGTGTTTGTGCCGGCTCACTGGCGTTGATGGACGCTGGTGTTCCGATCAAGCGGCAGGCTGCCGGTATCTCCGTAGGCCTGGTGCGCGAGCAGGGCAAGGACGTACTGTTAACTGATATCCAGGGGTTGGAGGACCACTACGGTGATATGGACCTTAAAGTGGCGGGAACCGCCGAGGGCATTACAGCCGTGCAGATGGATATGAAAGTCCACGGTGTGGCAACCGACCTTTTACGGCAGGCGTTGGAGCAGGCCAAGGACGCCCGCCGGCAGATCTTGGAGAAGATGAATGCGGTATTGGATAAGCCGCGACAGGATTTCTCGGAGTACGCGCCGCGAGTCTCTGAAGTGCAGATCAATCCGGAGAAGATCGGTGCGTTGATCGGGCCGGGCGGCAAGAATATCCGCCGGATCGAGGCCGAAACCGGAGCCGAGGTAAGCGTGAATGATAGTGGGCAGGTGTTGATTTATGCTGTGGATAAGACGATCAATGATAAGGCGGTAGAAGAAGTTAAGAAATGCACGGCCGAGGCGGAAGTTGGCAAGACCTACAAAGGCTTGGTGCGTTCGATCAAGCCTTTTGGCGCTTTTGTGGAAATTCTGCCCGGTCAGGACGGCCTAGTGCATATCTCGGAGCTTGATCATAAGCGTGTGGAAAAGGTGGAGGACGTTGTCAACGAAGGTGATGAAGTACTGGTTAAAGTCCTGAACGTAGACAAAGACGGCAAGATCAAGCTCAGTATGAAGGACCTGAAAACGATAAAAGTAGAAGACGCCTGATAAAACGGGCAGGTTTACATTCCACGAGCGTAGGGGTGGCGAAGCTTGGATTCTCCGTACATAGGAAACACGGGAGTTGAATAGATGAAGCGCCAGGAATGGGGACTTTTCACAGTAGCTACGCTCCTTGCCACCTATTTGTTTCCCATCTATTTTATTGAGGTGGTCGCCCTTGCTTTCCTTGGTGGGTTAGGAATGTTCTGGCGTTCCCTCAATCCTTCCGAGAAAGATAAATTGCGTGCCTTTGAGCGGGAGTTTCGTGTTGGCTACGAGTTGGAAACCAATGGTGACTACCGGGGGGCCAAGCAGGTCTATCGTCGTCTGGCGGATAAATACAAAGGCACGCCTAAGATAGCGGCCATCGCCAGTAAATGGATTAAACGCTTGGAAAGCGGTAAGCTCAAAAAGGGCGGGAAGAGCAAAGGTGCCCGCCGCCCATCCAAGGGTCGAGGCAAATGAAATGTCCTACCTGTAACAGGCAGGTTCCCGTCGCGAGCAACTTTTGTAATTTCTGCGGGGGGAAGCTCTCGTCTGATGAGGATTATCGTCGAGGTGTTAAATATTTTATCGACGGCGATTACCAACGCGCGGCAGTGCATTTGCGACGCGCGGTCAAGCAGGAGAAAAACGGACGGGCTAGATTGGCGCTGGGGCATTATTACTTTCATACCGGCAAACGGGATCAGGCACTTTCCTGTTATCAACGTGTAGAGTCCGAAGGACATACCTCCCCTGAATTGCATTACAATCTAGGAGTGCTTTATAACGATGGCGGGCAGATAGACCGCTGTGTTGAAGAATTTCGCCGACTTTTTGCTTTGCCAATAAAGATCAAACGGGGCACTTACTATCTTGGTTTGCTTTTTGCTTCTGTCGATGCTTTCAAGGCCAGCGCCCACATCGGTTACGGCATTGCCCTGCGCAAACACGGCTTGGTGGAAGTAGCCCTAAAGGAGTTCAAGCAGGCGCTCTTATTACAGGAGGAAAACATCTATGGCCACGTTAATTTAGGTGAAGCCTATATGCTATTAAAACAATATCGGCAAGCGGAGCAGGCATTCCGGCAGGCGATCAGGTTAGCGCGTAGCGATGACGAGGTGTTGAACGTACATAACGATTTAGGTATCGTTTATTATCGGCGGGGGGCCATTAACAAGGCGATCGCTCAATTCAAGGCGGTAATCAAGCGGGATCCGGAGAACAGCCACGCTCTTTATAACCTGGGTCGCATCTACTATGAACGGGGAATGGATCCCGAGACAAAGAAGGATTACCAGGAGTTTACCCGCTTGGCAAACGGGCCCTCTATCCTTTATGGCTTGTCGAAATCCATGATGGATATTAGCCGTGATTCCGGCGGCAGCGAGGTGAAGAAGACGCCGGTATTTGTAGAGAGCGAGCGAATGAAAGAGGTGGAAAGCCTGATAATGCGTGCCGCGCTGGCGGACGCCACTGTGCTTATCTTGGGAGAAAACGGAACAGGTAAGGAGGTGGCAGCGAGAGCTATTCATAGCAGCGGTCCGCGAGCTGAGGCGGCGTGGGTTCCCGTTTACTGTGCGACTATCACCGAGACGTTGTTGGAGTCGGAACTCTTTGGACATGAGCGGGGAGCCTTTACCGGGGCAGTGGCCCAAAAGAAGGGAAAATTCGAGATCGCTGACGGTGGTACG
Source organism: candidate division FCPU426 bacterium (assembly GCA_030621225.1). Taxonomy (GTDB): domain Bacteria; phylum Oederibacteriota; class JAUXIB01; order JAUXIB01; family JAUXIB01; genus JAUXIB01. The sequence goes on along the minus strand of JAUXIB010000033.1, from coordinate 2,162 downwards.
GTTTTTTTAGACGAAATCGGCGAGGTGTCCGCGGCCGTGCAGGTGAAACTGTTGCGTTTTTTGCAAGAAAGGGAATTTGAGCGGGTGGGTGGTAATCAGACGATCAAAGTGGACGTGCGGGTGATCGCTGCGACTAACCTCAATCTTAAACGCGCTGTTGATGAGGGCGCATTCCGTCAGGACCTCTTTTATCGGCTTAATGTCATTCCGATATTATTACCGCCGCTGCGCGAGAGGCGCGATGATATACCTAAAATGGTTGAGCATTTTATAGATAAATTTAACAGCAAGCATAACAAACATTTTAAGAAGGCAGACGGCGAACTAATAGAAAGATTTTTTTCATACCGCTGGCCGGGCAATATCCGCGAGCTGGAGAACCTGATAGAACGAGCAATCGCCATATATGACGGGGAGATCATTGGGCTGCAACATATGCCGTCGGAATTCCAGTCTGCGGATGAGGCTGGTGATAAACCGGCGGTGGCAGTCGAAGGCGAAGAAGAACTGAACCTTGCGGCGCTGGAACGCCGGGCGATCGAGCGGGCGCTCGAGGCTGCGGGCAACAATAAGCTCCAGGCGGCGAAAACGTTAGGGATTTCGCGTTCAACGCTTTATGAAAAACTAAAGCAGCATTCTGTTACGCCAGCGAAAGATGCTAAAAAGCGCAGGAAATAGCGGAGCTCTGTGGCTGAAACGAAATGTCCGAATAACGGACATGTTGTACGATAATCGCACACGCAGAGAGCGGGCTTTAGCGGGAGCCAAATAACCGGAGCTGTAAATACAATGAATACAGGGGAAAATAATTCCATAAAAACGTAGGGATAGGTATGATTATTGCGTTATGTATAGGCATGATGAAGAAACGCCTATTCAAATGCGTAATGCTGATGGGTCACCGTGGCGCTGGTCGGGGAGGCGAACGGGTCTTTTACCTGCGTGCCGATTCCAGCTATGATGCAATGCTCAAGGTTAAAGGTTATAGCGGGGTGAAGAAGGGACGGCGTTTCTTAAGCGCTTCCAGTTTGCTTAGTTTGGAGTTGGTGGCGTAATAATCCGCGCAGAAGCGCGGATTATTTGTATCTAGTATCTCGTGACTCGATACTCGGTCTGCCGTGCAGCGTCTTGCATTGTTCTCGTCAAATGTCTGAATGCTGGTCACACGTCGCTTAACATTCAACGTACTTCTCCCATATCTTGAGCCCCTTTTTTTCTTTTTACTTTTTAATTTTGAATTCCTTTCTAAGCCCCCTGTATACCGTCTACTGTATCGCGAAGCGACAAGCTCTGCTTATACCTTATTCATAATCCTTTTCCATTCTCTTCTCTTGCAACTTTAATAAAAAGTGATATGATAAAAGCAGGAGAGCAATATGAAAATACATCACATCCGTTATTCGCTTGCCGTAGCGATCATCTTTTCGTGCGCCACTGTCCGCTTAGCGAGTTCCGATGTTTCGGTCGCTATGCCCATGCTGAACGCCGGGATAGGCGCCCGCGCGACCGGGCTGGGTGGAGCCTTTAGCGCGGTGGCCGATGACCCTTCTTCTATATATTGGAATCCCGCTTGCCTCAGCCGTTTAACGCGGCCACAGATCCTTGTTTCCCATCAGAGTCTGCTGCTGAACAACTACCTGGAGCATTTTTCCGGAGGGCTACCTTTGAATGATTATGGCACCGTCGCTTTTGGCCTGACATATAACGGTTATGGAGAGTTTGAGAAGCGCGATGAATATGGAACTCTGTTGCCGGAGACTTTTGCTCCGCACGACATGGGGTTTAGCGCATCCTATGGTTTGGCTTTACCTGCTGGTTTTTCCGTGGGAGCAACTTACAGTTCCTGGCGGCAAAAGCTGGCTACCAGCACGCTGTCCGCAAATGTCTTCAGCGTTGGCTCTTTGTACCAGCCAAGGGACGGTACATCTTTCGCTATGACCCTGACCAATATCGGCGGCAAGACTAAAGACTATGATCTGCCTTTGGGCTGCCGTCTGGGAGCGGCCCAGACTATCCCGCTGGGAACCGGGCATAATATGCTGATGGCTTTGGACGCCGGTTGGCGCCGGAGCGGGGGGGCGACGGTAACGACCGGGCTTGAGTTTATGCTTTTCAACATGGCGTTCATTCGTCTCGGTTACAATGGGCGTTTCGCTGATGAA
>JAUXIB010000061.1 GCA_030621225.1 candidate division FCPU426 bacterium | reverse complement strand
GTCGTTAGTATTTAGTATCTAGTCGGCCAACCAAATTTTGTTTAATATTGGAGTGCCGGAACAACCAACCAAATACCCCCTACGGGGACTAACTGACAGTGAACTACCACCGACCTTGTCGGTGGCTTCACAGACCCTCTCCCCCGGCGGATCGGCGCAGCCAATAAGGCTATGCCTAATCGCCTGCCCAGAGGGCCAAGAGGGAAGGGTGAGGAGGATGAGCTTTTCACCCTCCCCTTTATCCCCTCCCTTCAAGGGAGGGGATGCTCCACCGACTTCGTTGGTGGACAATAATTGGTGTGGGGCCTTCGCCCCCATCCCCCACCACCGACTAAAGTCGGTGGATTTGGATAGACATTAAAAGAATATCTTCATCAATCGCAGCATTCTCTGTCCCCAGGGGACACGATGTGTCACCCCAGAGCCGCTTGCGTGTGAATCGCCGTCCTTCAAATACCACTTGTAATTCCGGATCAAAGCATCACGATTTGAGTATCTCGGCATAAATCCCAACGTCCTTTCCGCCTTTTCTATTGAGGCAAAGGATTCCTTGCCAATAGTTTCGTATATCCACTTGTAAAGAGGGGAAAGATGACATCGTTCGAGAATGCGTAACGCCAAAATAGCGGGGCGCTCTGGTATAGAGATAACCCGCTTGCCGTGCCCTGCGTGGTCTAAGACCGCTTGGAAATCGCTTCGCGGCGTTCCAAACTCCTTGGCACCGATATTAAACGTGTCGTTCACAACATCATCAGGCAACGTGGCGCACAGCCAGATAACGTCGCAAAGGTCCTCGACATCCAGATACTGATAGGGATTATCCCCTCGCCCGAGGATGGGGAAGTTATGCCCATCACGCGCCCATTCATAGAGCATCGCGAAGACGCCTAGCCGTTCCGGACCGATAATCGATTTCGGACGCAAAACGGGAATGCACAACCCCTTGCTTCGAAACGCGCTGCATATTATCTCGGCCTCAACCTTCGATTCGCCATAGGGACCTACGCCCGTTAGCGGATCGTCCTCTATCAGGGGATGATGATCGGGTATTCCATAAACAGCGGTAGATGATATGTGAAGCACGCGCGGAATCCCGGCGCGCAACGCTTCATCCAACACGATCCTTGTTCCGTCAACGTTGGTAGAGTAAATATCAGATGACTTATACAATGGCAATGCCGCCGCCGCGTGTACTACGATGTCCGCGTCCTTGAAGGCCAATCGAACATCCGCCGCTCGGCGTATGTCACCTTGGACGACGCGAATCTCGTCTTGTATGTCATGGTAGTTAAAAGGCGCTATATCCAGCGAAACAACTTGCTGTCCTTTCGCAAGCAGATACCGAATGAGATTGACGCCGAGAAACCCCGCCCCTCCCGTAACCGCGAATGTTTTAATCATCGATTGCCTCACTATTAATTGCGGCGCTTTCCAAGTTCACCAAGATGATCAACGACAACATAGAATAGCAATCCCCCGCAAAGTTCACCCCGCCGACCGTTTCCAACCAAGGATCACTTCGCAAGTTCGTAATAAGGCTTGATGTCAAGCAGCGGGGTCTTATCCAGCATGTCCAAGCGGCTCACCTCCAGCACCCGGCCTCTCACCTTGTGCAAGCGCACAATGGTCATGCCGAGGCCGGTCGGTCTGCGTGGAGAGCGGCTGGCGAAGACGCCCCGTTCCAGCTTCTCGCCGGGAGGGGTAGCATTCAGCGACAGCCTGCGCCGCTTGTGGAATGAAAATAGAAGATAGATATATTTATATTTTTCCAGTCCCTTTAGACCCCTAGCGTATACCGGCAGAAGCTCTACCCTCCCCCGCACGCTCTTGTCATGATTACCGCTGGTCGGCACGTCTGCCAGGCGAGTGTACGGTGTCCTGATGATGCCTATTGTTTTGCACTTCATTTTAGTTCTCCTATCAAAACACAACTGTTCATTCCAGTTTTCTGCCGCTGGCAAAATAATGATTGCTTCTATTATCAATTTGTACACGCGCAAACCCGGCATTTTTCAGTAGTAGCATCGTCTCGCGTTTAGGAGGAATGTGATCATTTTCCACCGCAGTGTCGACCTTGCCGTGAAACGAGTTTATTTTCTCCCTCGAATCGGCATGGGCGATAATAAGCCGGCCTCCAGGTTTCAGTACTCTATATATCTCCCTAAGAGCATCCTCTTTGTTCTCAAAGTGGGGAAATACGGCAAAACACATGACCACATCAAAGTAAGCGTCATTAGCAGGCATGGATTCGGCATGGGCATGAACGTATTTGAATTCGCTTCCAAATTTTCTTTCTGCTTCATTCAGCATCCTCGTGGAGAAATCCAGTGCCACTACCTCACCTTCTTCCTCTACGGCCTGCTGCAACAGCGGCAGTAATACCCCGGTACCACAACCGACGTCCAACACACGTTCGCCTCTCTTTATTCCTGCCCTGCTCATTATCTGCTTTATGCAGCGAAGCTTCGCCGGCGTCAATAGCTCATCCCAACTTTCAGCTTTCTCGTCAAAGAATTCAAGCCTGTTCATACAATTTCACCTTTCTCTTCGGAGAAAAGACCAAGCAGACCACGAAGATTAAACTGGCGCAAGTGATAATCACCGCACCACAGGGCACATTGAAAAGATAAGAGAAAAACAGACCGGCTAAACAGGAGGCAACACCGAACAGGGCGGAGAGCAGGAACATCATCTTCAGATTGTATGTCAGCTGATAAGCCGCCGAGGGGGGAGCGATGATCAGACTGAAAATCAAAAGTCCGCCGATGGTATTCAAGTTCAGACTCACCGTCATCGCACACAACAATAGAAGCGAATAGAATATGAACTTCTCCGGCATGCCAGAGGCACGAGCAATCTCACAGTTAAAAAGCACCGCCCGAATCTCCTTGTAGAAGCAAACCAAGAACAGACTTAAACATGCGAATATAGCCAGCAAAAGAATACAATCACCGTCCGAGATGGTGAGTATGCTCCCCCAGATATAGTTCAAGGCTTCCGTTTTCGGTCCCTTGATAAGCCCCAGACCCATAAAAGCAATGCCCAATGTAAAAGAAAAAATTATTCCCACCGACGTATTAAAGGAAAAATCGGCCTTCTCCGCCATGGGACCGATAAACAGTGAGGAGATAAGGCAGAAAATGATGGCCGAGGCCAGGGGATTGAACCCAAACAGGAGTCCCACTATCGCCCCGGCAAAAGCGGCATGCGACATGGCTACCCCCACAAAGGGGATGCCCAAGAGGATCACCCAAACACCGACAATCCCGCAACTAGCGCCCCCGAAAACAGATGCCAGAATAGCTCGCCACATGAATTTATATTGAAAGATCTCCAACATAATCCGATTAAGCTCCTAATTTATAGCCAGCGGCATATCTCGTTCCAAAGCCTCTACGGGACACTCGTAGAGGTCAGCAAGCAGCTTTCTATTCAAAGCTTTATTGATATTTCCCTGCCAAACGATCCTCCCTCTTTTCATGAGGACTGCTTGACGGCAACGATCCGATACGTGACCCAACAAGTGAGTAACGAAGACAATTGTCAAGCGTCGTTCCCAATATACCTTGTTTATCAATTCCATGATCTCGCAACGGGCTTTGGGGTCAAGATTAGATGTCGGCTCGTCCAGGAGCATTATCTTCGGTTCCTGAGCCAACGCTCTGGCGATGGCCACCTTTTGCTGTTCGCCGCCGGACAAATGACCGATGGGCCTTGCCGCCAATTCGCTGATCCCCACCACCTTCATGGCGGATTCTACGATCTCCCTGTCCGCTTCGTTCATCCGACGCAGAAGGCCAATGCGGCAGTGCCGACCGATATCCACAACTTCCCTTACCGTAATGGGAAACCTGGGGTCGATATCCTGTTTTTGGGGGACGTAACCTATATTTCTGCGTATGGCGAAAATGTTGCGCTTATTGAGGACCATGCCCAAGACTTTGACATTGCCTTTGATTATCTTTCCCAGACCGTTTATCACAGTCAGCAACGTCGTCTTGCCAGCCCCGTTGGGACCGATAACACAAAGAAAGGAGCCTTCCTCAATATCAAGATTGGCGCCTTTCAAAGCCACGTTTTCCCGGTAGGAAACGCTCACGTCTCTTATTTTCACCACTGCACTCATATTGCTGCCTATAGATACCCTCGGGCAAGCCCCCACCTTCGCCAACCCACTTCGCCCCTGGTTATCTACCCTATTACTCTTTAATATCTAGATGCCACTAACATAACATCCCAAATGCGATAGCAGCGCTACCCTTTTTACATGCCGCGCTTATGGTGAATCCTTCGGATCCGAGACACGGGGGGAACTCAAGGCGGCGATTAGAACCTTTTCCACATTTTCCCTCAGGGTTTCTATGTACGAACCGTTGAGGGGGAAATTGCTCAGGACAATATGCCTGGCACCGATCTCTTCCGCAATGCGCCTTCCGGCCTCGGGACCGCTCTGGAGGTTATCCACGACCAACTTGACACCCTCTTTCTTTGCTTTCCCGACCGCTTCCGCCAATTCTCTGAGCGACATGTCCTCCGATCTACCATAGGTGTGAACAACCTTGATACCGAGCCAACCAAGTAAAGCTGCCTGGTGCTCGGAACACACTGCTTTTTTATCACGTAATCCATGCACGTTCTTTCTGATTCCAACAACCTCTGACTCGATGCTTCGCCGATAGCGGCGCAGGTTACCCTGATAAAACGGCTTGTTTTCCGAATCGAGTTCCGCAAGCGTCTCGGCTATTTCTTTCGCCGCCCTGATATTGATTTCGGGCACCATCCAGCTACCCGCGACGTTTATAATCTTACTCACTAGCTTCTTATTCTCCACCGCTTTCATCAATCCGGGCAACCACTTTTCCCAGCCGTGGCTTAACAAACAATCCGCCTGATGCAGGACCTTGACATCGTCAGGTTTGATGTCAAAATGTCCCGGGCACATGCCGCCGGGGACTATGGCCACCACTTCAACCTTCTCCCCCCCAATCTCCCGGAGGATGTTCTCGAGATGCGTCGTGGTGACGGCAACACTCAATCTTTCAGAGCGCAACTGGTCATACGCCGAGGATAAAAACCCGACGACCGAAACCAAAATGGCAACAATAAAAACAGAAACAAGGCTTTTAATTGTCTTTGTCATCCCTTAAGTCTCGCACCTTAAAGCGGATTCACCCCAAAAAATTCAAAACTTATAACTCATCCCGCCGTGAACCGTTCTCCTGGACATGCCATAAAGCCCGGCTGAGCCGCCGGGGAGATTGGCAAATATCTTGTAGTCTACGTCCCCAAGGTTCTTGACGCCGGAGAAGACTTTCAACCCGCGGCTGATGTTATAACTTAGCTTGGCATCAGCGGTAAGATAGTCGTCTATGCGGCTCTGCGAATCATCGTCAGCATAATAGTTGGCGACATACAGCGCCCCAAAATGAGCGGTCAAGCGGTCCCTTCTGTAATCAAGAGACGCATTTACTTTATCACGGGGACGGCCCTGAGTATGTTCACCGGGATCAAGATATGCATAGGAGAGCTTGCCCTGCAGGCCGCCGCCGATTCGCGAATCAAGCGTGACCTCCCCCCCCCTGAATTCGATCTCGCCGGTGTTCTGGAAGATAAACATCGGCGGCGGAGCGGAATTTTTGCCCGCTTCGATCATGTTTTCGCCCTTCATTATGAAACCGCTGATGTCCACGTTAACCCTCTCCGTTATTCGCTGGTTGATCCCTACCTCGTAATTCCACATCTCTTCGGCCTTCAACTCATCATTGGAGGGCGGCACTAGATAGAGGTCACTTATCTGCGGCGAGCGAAAGCCCTTGCTTACCTGTCCCCGTACTATCGTTCCCTCTACAAAATCATAAACCAGCCCTCCCTTTGGACAGAAAACGGTGCCAGATATCTCATCTACATTCAACCTGCCGCCGGCCACCACGGTCAGCTTCTTGAAAAATTCCTGCTCATCGTGCAAAAAGAAAGCGTACTCATATTTGTCCCATTCCCCAACCGGAGCGCTTAGCCTTTCCCCGCCCTGCTGCCTGAACTCCAGACCCATATTCACCTCATTGTCCGGCAGAGCTTTTCCCGAAACGTTAAACACGGCCCCATTAGTGTAATCCTCTGAATGCCAGCCATCGGAGAAAACGTGCTCCCCTTGATTACGATAAACCTTGAGCGCGCCCAGCCATTCGCCCCAATTCTTCTCAAGACTTACGTCCACCGCCCCGCGTCGGTAATCGTTCCAGGTGTCAGGCGGCGAAGGCAAAGGTTCCTCCTTGTAACCCCAGTAGTACTTCATGGAGACGCTCATCTTTGTGTCGTCGTTAAGGTCACACCCGATCCTGGCGGTGTAGTTCTTAGCCTCGTAGGCGGAATTCTCAACATGCCCGTTACTTAATCTGGCATCCGAGGACAGAAAATAATTAAACTTCCCCAGGTTCATGCCGTGATGAAGTTGGTAATGCTGCGTATTGTGCGTGCCGCCGGAAGCAGTAATCGTGGTCTCACTTTCCCCTTCCACCTTGTCAATAGTTATGATATTTATCACCCCACCGAGAGCGTCCGAACCATAGAGGACTGAGGCCGGGCCTTTGACCACCTCGATGCGTTCTATGTTGTCTATAGGCAGGGAATGAGTTACAGTGCAACCGTAGAGGCCCATCTTAACGGGCCGACCGTCCACCAATACCATCACGCTCCTCCCCCTGCCCCCGATGCCGCGAATGTCGACATCCGCCCTGCCGAAATCTCCCGTCTTGTGCACGAAGATTCCCGGTATGTCCTCCAGAACCTCGGTGCAGGAGTTGGCGTTGGAGGCCTCGATCTCCTCCCGCGTAATCACTTCTACCGTAGCCGATACGTCTTTGACTGCCTGCTTAGACCTCGTGGCCGTGACCACTACCTCATCCAACGTATAAGCCGCCTTTTTTTCTTCACCTGTCTGGTCCGCCGCCAATAACGACAGGGGCTGGGCCAACGCCAAAAGCAACGACAAGATCATAGCCGACATTGCTCCATTACAGAACTTCTTCATTTCCTACTCCTTTTGATGATAATACTTATTTGAAATTCGTGTTACCCATTGGACAAAAAAAACAATACGCTTACTCCTCCTTTCCGGTTGTGGCCATCGACAACGCCCCGTGCTTCACGCCTTTTGTCGATCTCAATCGATATGCCAAGTTCTCGACATTTTTCGGCTCGCCCTTCACAACTATTACCTCAAAACAATTATCATGGTCGAGATGTATATGCTGAGAGGATATTACCAGCTCATGAAATTTATGCTGTATGTCCGTTAGCTTATTCACCAGCTCTCTGCGATGATGGTCATAAACCAAAGTGATCGCGCCCACCACTTCGTCTCCCGCGACCCACTCCTGCTTGACCAGCGCCTCTCTTATTAGATCGCCAACCGCTTTTGAGCGCGTAGGATATTTTTTATCTTTGATATGCCTATCGAATTTGTCAACCAACCGTTCGTCCAGTGATATTCCAAAGCGTTTTAGCTTAGACATATCGCCTCTCTATTTGTGTTACGATATCAAGTATAGTAGCACGCCGTTATATTGTGTCAAGTGATTTTCCAGTAAGAACAAATCAGACCATTATGGCCGGCTCTCATTCTAACGACTTGCGAATTTCACGAACCCTTCAGAAATAATATCTTATCCGCAGCTCGGTCTTGTAGTTATTTTGCTTCTCACCGTATTCCGTGTCTTCCTCGCCGGAAAGAATACCACACTTAAGTTGGAACTCGCGGTTAGTAAACCCCTTATAAATGATCTCAGGCGAAACAAAAAAACTGTCATCGGAGAAGTTCTGGATCCAGCTCAGCGCCGGTGTCAGATAGAGGATACCGAAAGTATCTTTCTGGCTGACACGCAGGTACAGGTATTGCCTCATCGGGTTCTGCCCGCCGTAAGCACCGCCAAAACTCGTTGCCTGATTCCAAAGTGCCGTATCACCGGTCAAAAGAAACTGCTGGTAACCGCTATCCACATAGGAATAATAATCCATCATCTGCCGCGGATCAAAGCCCGCTTCGTTGTGATAGAACTCAAGTATATATGTGGTATCGACAGCGGTAAGGTATCTTAGCCCAAGCAGATAGCTGGCCGCGTCGTATGCTCTCTCTGTCACCTGCCCGACTGCATCGATCCGCTTCTTCTTGAAACCATCTATTACGGCGGCCTCGCCATGAACCTCAAAGTTAGATGTTAGGTTCTTAGAAATATCCGCACCAAAACGATCGGCCTTGCTTTCACCAACCAGACACATCAAATCAATATCCGTATCAAAGAGCAGCAAGTATAGCTTTCCCGCGACATTAACCTGATCAACCTGCCCGAAATCCGCGTTCACTTTTTCATGAACCGGCAACAGAACCGGGCTCAAGGTAATAGTTTTAAGGGCGCCATCAAAGCTCTTAGTCCAATCTAGCCCCAGTAAGACATAGCCCTCCCGCGCCAAATCGGGATCATTAGGGTCTTTGGCGCGCTCGATAAAGCCAACCGGGTTCCAGGCGTATCCCTTACCCCACTTCACAGACCGCTTACCTACATACACGCTGAGCGGAGTCCAAGGCCTTATCGCAAAATACGACTGAAGCAGCTTACTCGTCATGCCTGATTCACGGTATGAATCAGTATAAAGAATATCCGGCTGGACAAAGACCTCGAACAAACCATGCTGATAGCCAAGATCCAGCTGTGCCCGGAGATCAAACTCGTGCGTGGTATTCCCTTCATTCTGATCATAAAACCTGAGTCTATAGAGAGCGGTCTCCTGATCAAGTCCAAACAGTAACAGCTTTGACTCCAGGTATCCGCTGAAGGAATACGGTTTCTTTTCCACCTCGGACATATCAAAGGTGAACTCCGCTGAAAAGCAGCTCTCGGGGAATGTTATCAGTAGCGCAAAAATGGTGAGAAAGCTTGCCAACAAGAGATGCTCTGCCGGCGAACGGTCATGAGAATCCATCAATCAGCGCCCCGCGCGCGCAAAGAGTCGAGTTCTGACATAAAGGTCAGGGAAAAGACTTCATCCTCAAACTGCCTGGTCTTTATCCCCGCGAAGATCATCACTGATCTAAATCCCTGGTAGAGCGGGCTGTCCGTCTCTATCACCGCGGGCCTTATGATCCCGCCACCGAAGTCCTTGACATCCTTAAAGTAGATGGTCTTTATCAACATATCTTTTTCGGTGAGGCACTTGATCTTCTTTGGCAGCTTCCGCGCCTTGTCGGCCCACATCGTCAATTTGTCGTAGGATGCGGTTTTTGCCTTTGCTTTAAGATAGAGGATGTATTCATCCCCCGTATCCTCTACACTCTCCACGTTGTATTCTTCCGAATAATCCACCCGAAGTATGTCAGAATTATTGAAGACCCCGCCCACTACCGACTGCAGGCTGGTTATCCTTATCGGTTTACCGACGTTAGGCAAGTAGAGCCACATGTTCTCCCCCAGCCTGAGAGTGCTCCTGCCTTTCTCGCTGGCCGGGGAAATGAAAAGCGCCGCGACCTTGTCCTTCCCCTTCTTTATCGTGAAAAGCACAAACTCCTTCTTGCTCCCGTCCGGCTCGATGTTTATCAGTTTCTTATAGGACTCGTACGAATCAGGATTGAGATTCCTATCGACCTCCATCAGGAGCTTGGCGCCATCGATCGCCTGAGCGGACGCAGACGTCCAAGCCGCAAGCGATAACGCTACCAATATTACGATCAATATCTTCTTGTTCTCTTTCATATCGGCCTTTTTAAGAAATGGGCGTCTCTTTGTAATCACCCTTTATAAACTTTTCTATCGCGTCTTTAACGGAATCAAGTTCTGACGCGCCTTGATAGACCTTTATACCGGCCTCGCTTAGCGCGGTCAGGCCTTTAGCGCCAACTTTTCCCGTCAAAAGGGCATCTGCTCCCTTATCTGATATGACCTTCGCCGCAACGATACTCGCCCGACGCTTCTCTTTTGCTGCCGTGTTCTTAATGATCTCGGCCTCCATCGTCTCAATATCGACTATAATAAAATATGCTGCCCTTCCAAAAACCTCGTCCACCTGCGAGTCCATATCTTTATCGTGTGATGTAACACATAATTTCACGGCAGCTTCCTTCTTCATCGAAAGCTGGTCTTCCTCAGCCGCAGATACGGTCAGTATGGATACTGAGGCCCAAGCCGCAAGTAATAATACCGTCAACACCAAAACGAACATCTTTTTTATTTTTCTCATGACATCCTCCTTATACATGTCTTAGCGCCTTTATCGGCTCCATCTTCGACGCCTTATATGCCGGCTGAATGCTCGCCAAAACAGAAGCGATTATCACGATAATCGAAACAACAATAATTTCGTTGAAGTCTATGCTCGGAGAAAGGATCAGCCCTTTCTGCCGGCCAAAATCAAAGGTCAGTTTAGAGATGTTCAATATATATACAATGCCGACCCCTAACACATTACCAACAACAGCGCCAAACACCCCGAGACTAAAACCCTCAAGCACAAACATCGAGAGTATTTTCGCCGGGGGCGTACCTATCGCGGCGATGGTGCCAATCTCCCTTATCCGCTCATAGACCGCCATCACCATCACGTTCATTATGCTTATCAGCACTATCGCGATCAATGTCAGTTTGATGAAGAAGGTCATCAAGTCGATCATCCTCGCTATGTTGTAAAATGGGGATAGTTTCTCCCAGGTATGGACCTCGAAAACCGGCTTTCCCTGCTTGTTAAGTTCCTGGGAAAGCTCCGCGTTAAGCGCTCCATATACCTCCTGGAGTTTATCAAAATCTTTCAGCCTTAGCGCGATCTCGCTGATCTCAGGCTGTTCCATCCTTAGCACCTCCATCGCGTCCGCCATATGGATGTAGCCATCCCTGCCTCCCGGGCCGGTGGCGCTCTCCATTATGCCGCTAACCGTGAACTGCTTTCCATTGACGGAACCGTCCTTGTTGGTCGCTACAATAACGATCATATCACCTACCTTAACCTTCATCCCCTTTGCCAGCAGATCGGGTACAATGATCCCCCCTGGCTTGAGGGTCTGCTCGCCCTTGACTACCCTCGAAAACAGGAGCGGTTGCGCCCGAGACTCCTGCTCGGGATATATGCCGTTTAGCCTTATGTTAGTAGTCTCTACAAATATACTGAACATCGCACCGAACTTCATCCTCGGCGAATAGGCCTCTACCTCCGGGATCCCGTCCAAGAGTTCTTTCACCTTCTTGAGAGCCTGTGGATTCATACCAAGGGTCAGCGGCAAATTATCGATCGAGGCCACGTACCCCTTTCTGTGTATCTGGATATGCCCCAGAAAGGAATCCGTTATCTCGCCTACCATCATCTTCTTAAATGACCCCGAGATAGAAACAAAGACTATCACGGCAACGACCCCAACGCTGACCAACGACGCAGTAAGCAGCGTCCTTCTCTTATATCTGAGCAGGTTCCTGATAGCTATCTTAAAAAGATTACGCATTTTATGCCTTCCGCCGCACCTGTTTATCGATTATTTTTCCGTCTTCAAGCGTGTACAGTATCTCAGCCTGGCCCACGATCTTCTGATCATGAGTAGAAAATATGAAGGTGGTCCCGAGCTCTCCCCGCATCTTCTTCATCAGGTTGATCACCATGAAAGCCGAATCGTGGTCAAGGTTCGCGGTAGGCTCATCGGCAAGAACAAGCTTGGGCGCGGTAACCAGGGCCCGGGCGACAGCGACCCTTTGCTTCTGCCCTCCCGAGAGCTGGTCCGGATATTTATGCTTCTGCTCCGCCATGCCAACCCCACTAAGCAACTCCTCAACCATCCGGCGGCGCTTCACGGCTTCCACCTCCTGAACCATCAATAGCGGGTATTCAATATTCTCGTACGCAGTAAGCACAGGAATAAGATTGAAATCCTGAAAGATGAAACCAATATTCGTCCCTCTGAATTCGGCGCTCCTGCTTCGATCCAATCCGAAAACATCCGTATCTGCCACACGCAAACTTCCTTTTGTCGGTTTGTCCAGGCAACCGATAAGGTTCAACAACGTCGTCTTGCCACTCCCCGAAGGACCCACGAAAGAGACAAAAGAAGCCAGCTCTATCTTAAAACTAATACCAGCCAGGGCATTGACCGCGACATCCCCTGTCTTATACACTTTGGTTATATCTTGCGCAACTACCAGGCTCATAGTTTGCTCCATCTATCTATTGGTTACAAACGATATGCAGTTCTGCGGACCCTTGCCATCCACACCATCATAACAAATACTCCCGACCCGACATTGTACCAAATCCATCCAGAAATACCAATAGAAACCGTAACAGACCAGTAACCCCTCAGTCTCGGGGTGTATGTGGGTTCAAGGGGCCGATCAAGATGTGTCAGGAGGGAAAAAGAGGGGGTAAGGGTCAAGGGCAAGGTCATCGGCCAATTTATCCAGCACAGCT
>JAUXIB010000021.1 GCA_030621225.1 candidate division FCPU426 bacterium | reverse complement strand
GGTACCTGCGTCGTCTATAGGCAAATAAGAATCCCCGGGCTAACGCCCGCGGTATTCTTGTCTCGAAGTGTTCGCGCGCAACGGAATAAAGCGGTTGCTAGTTGCTGGTTGCTAGTCGCTAGTGCATGTTGTGAAGGAACCAGCGACCAGCGACTAGAGACTAGCGACAAAGTATTCGATGGATATTACAAAAAGGAAAGGAGGTGATTAAATGCATAGAGGTATCTATACCGCAGCATCGGCTATGATCGCGTCGCAGACGCGGCAGGATGTCCTGGCCAATAATCTGGCCAACGTTACCAACATCGGTTATAAACGCTTGGTTAACGTCCAGCATGCTTATCGTTCGCGCCCTTTAGCGCGGCTTAACGATGAGTACCAGTGGACGCCGCAGGGGTATATCGATCCCAGGCCGCCCGTTGGTTCGCTGGGTAGCGGCGCGGGTGAGGTCAGGACGGCTATCGACTTTACTCCGGGGAAGATGATGGTAACCGGCAACGCTACCGATCTGGCTATCAAGGGCAAGGGTTTTTTCGTGCTCGCCGGGCCGGAGGGGGACGTGCTTACGCGCAACGGGAGTTTTTCCCTGGATGGCGAAGGACGGTTGGTCAGCCAACAGGGATATCCGGTGCTCGGTAAGCAAGGCGTGATCCTGGTAGAAGACGCTGGTTTCCGTATCGATGCTGAGGGCCGTATTCTGCAGGAGGGCGTGCTGGAGGGCGACCGTGTTCTGGTGGTAGCCGCGACGGAGGAGGCGTTGCAGCCGCTGGGCGGCAACAACTACTACGCGCCGCCGGGGACGGCTCGGGAAGCGGACGCGGGGAGTTACACCATCCGCCAGCAGAGGCTGGAGCAATCCAATGTCAACGCTATGCGGGAGATGATGGAAATGTTAAGCGTATTGCGGGCTTACGAAGCCAGCCAGCGGGTAGTCAGTGCTCAGGACGAGCTGGAAGGGAAGGTGGCCAACGATTTGGCCACAGTCAGGTAATGTTAATCGCGCGGCTGGACTGCCTAGCAGGAGTCGTGACGGTCGCTGAATGACAGAGGCGGCCAAGGAGGGAGTAGAGCTATGATGCAAGCACTGTGGACGTCTGCCACGGGTATGCTAGCGCAGGAATTGAACACCAACACCATCGCTAATAATCTTGCCAATGTAAACACCACTGGTTTCAAAAAAAGCAGGGTAGATTTTCAGGATCTGATGTATCAGGTGCTGGAGCCGGCTGGTGTGAAGACTTCTGATAATTCCACCACCCCTACGGGGATCTATCTTGGTGAGGGCGTGCGGCCGGTGGCTACGCTGCGCATGCACCAGCAGGGACCGCTGGAAGCTACCGGTGGGACTTTTGACCTGGCGATTGAAGGCAGTGGTTTATTCCAGGTTCTGACCCCGGAGGGGGAGGTCGCTTACACCCGCGATGGATCTTTCAAGGTGGATGGGATGGGCAATCTGCTCACGCCGGGTGGTTACTATCTGGAGCCGGCTGTGACCATTCCGGCTGATACGACCGACGTGGTCATCAGCGAGGACGGGCGCGTATTGATCGAAGTGGCCGGCCAGACAGATCTGCAGGAAGTGGGTCAGATACGGCTGGTGCGTTTTATGAACCCCAGTGGGCTTAAACCGGTCGGCCAGAACCTGTTGATCGCCACGCCTGCTTCTGGAGAAGCCGTGGAGGGCGAGCCGAATGATCAGGGGTTTGGCCGCCTGGCTCAGGGTTTTCTGGAAGGATCTAACGTGACTATTGTTGAGGAGATGGTCAAGTTGATTATCGCTCAGCGTGCTTACGAGATCAATACCAAGTCCATCCAGGTTGCTGACGATATGTTGAGCATGGCTAACGGATTGAGGCGATAAGCAATGATCCAAAGGCTGGTAATAATCGCTTTTTGTTTGATTTCAGCGGTGCAGCTTGAGGCCGGTGTCAAGGTCAGCTTGCGTTCGGAGGCCAGCGTGCGCGGTTTGACGGTTACGCTTGGGGAGGTGGCCGACATCCAGGGCGAGGGGGAACTGGTGGCCAGGCTAAAAGGCCTAGAACTGTCCCGCTCGCCACGGGCGGATAGTACGCTGACTCTTACGCGCAGCCGGATCATGGCTAGTTTGTCCCGTGAACGCCTGGCGGCAAAGGTAGAGTTGACCGGTGCGTCGGCGGTAGTGGTAAGCAGTGAACAGCTGACGCTTTCCCGGGATGAGTTGAACGGGGTGGCTGCTGCTTATGTCCGTGGTAGGTTGGCAGGGGTCAGCCAGGAGGTGGCGGTCACACCGCGCGGGGCAGACGAGGACTTGATGGTGCCAGCGGGCTTGGTGAAGTTAAAGGTCATACCGCCTAGTGCTGACCGGGTTGCCGGGATGTTGCTGGTGCCTGTACAGGTCATCGTGGATGGCGAGCTGTATAAGGTTGTTCCCGTGACGCTTCTGGTTGAGCTGCATCAGCCGGTGGTGGTGGCGCTTGCGCCGTTGCGCCGGGGGACCAGTATCAGCCGGCGCGATATCGGCTTGGAGCGGCGCGACATCACTTATAGCGAGGGCAAATACTTTACCAGGGCGGAGGATGTGCTCGGTAAAAGCGTCAAGGGTCATATTCGCGCGGGTGAGATGGTTTCCCCCCAGGCGATCGAGATCGCGCCGGTAATAAAACGCCGGCAGAATGTGACCTTGGTCTATCAACGCGGCAATGTAGAAGTCAGGCTGCGTGGTCAGGCGCTGGCGGACGGTAGACCGGGGGAAGTTATTTCGGTCTTGAATACCGCCAGCGGCAAGAAGCTTAATGCCCGGGTGGTGGATGCCGAGACGGTGGAGGTAGTGAGGTAGGGGCTGGATAGAGGCAAGAAGTAAGAGGTAAGAGGTAAGAAACACAAACTGAATGGAGGCGGAACAATGATATATAGAATGATTGTTTTGAATGTGTTATGCGTTGCGGTGCTGGCGACGGGGAGCGGCTTGCGGGCGGATTCGCTTTTTCAGCAGCAAGACGGGGCGTCATTGTATGACTATGTGCGGGCCAAGGAAGTCGGTGATGTGGTGACCGTGTTTATAGTGGAAGAGGCCAGTGCCCGGCAGGAGTCTTCCACCCGTTTGAAGAAAGATGCCAACGTTTCGGTTGGCTTGGGCACGGGTCATTTTTCCGGCTCAGCCAGTATGCCCGTGCAGCAGTGGGGTATCGGCTCCAATAAATATCATAACGGTACAGGCAGTTCGCGCCGTAGCGGTCAATTTATCGCCACGGTGACGGCCAAGGTGGAGCGAAAAATGCCTAACGGACATCTGTTGATCAGGGGTGTGCGTAACATCCAAATAGACGATGAGTTGCAGATCATTGAAGTCTGCGGTGAGATCAGACCGGAAGATATCCGGCGGGACAACAGCATTATGTCAGGTGATATCGCCGACGCTCAGATCAGGTACAAAGGGCACGGTGCGATGACCGAGAATAGCAAGGTGGGTATTGTCACCAGGTTGTTGGGCTGGCTGTGGATCTTTTAGGTTGGTCATTTGTCGCGGATCAGGTGTTACTCGTCTTTAGGCGCGCAACACGTGGGGGTGGCTGGACAAATCAAAGGGGAGGACGGATGAATAAAAGACTATTGATGATAATGCTGGTGTTGTTCGCGCAAGTTTGGCCGGCGCTGGCCGGGCCGATGAAAATAAAACACCTGGCCCGGGTTCGGGGAGTGCGGCCTAATCAGCTTATTGGCTATGGTTTGGTGGTTGGTTTGCAGCGTACCGGCGATAGTCAGCGCATGGGGCCTACTTTCCAGTCACTGTCCAATATGCTCAAACATTTCGGCTTGGAAGTGTCTCCGGACGATTTCAAGGCTAAAAACGTGGCTGCGGTGGCGGTTACCGCGATGTTGCCGCCTTTTGCCAAGAGTGGGGCGAAGATAGACGTTAATGTATCTTCGCTCGGCGATGCGCGTAGTTTGCAGGGAGGGGCACTGTTGCAGACAAATCTGCAGGGAGCTGACGGGCAAGTGTACGCGGTGGCCCAGGGGAACCTATCCGTGGGCGGTTTCGCTTTTGAGGGAGAGGACTTTCTCATCCGCAAGAACCAGTCTACGGTCGGGTACATCCCGGACGGCGCGTTGGTAGAGCGTGAGGTCCCGGCGGGCGTGGTCAAGGATGATAAGCTGGCGCTTTATCTGGATCGCCCCGATTTTACCACCGCGGCGAGATTGACGAGGGCCGTCAACGACCATTTTAAGTCCGAGTTGGCCCGGGCGAGCGACGCCGGACAGATTTCCGTGCAGGTGCCTTATGATTACCAGCACGATCTGGTCCAGTTTATTGCCGCGATCGAAAATATCTACATAGAGCCTGCGACAACGACAAACAAGGTGGTGGTGAGTGAGCGTACCGGGACGGTGGTGATCGGTAAGGACGTCCGCATTGATTCGGTAGCCGTTTCGCACGGTGATCTGAACGTGCTGATCAGACGCCAGACACGTATCAGCAAGACGGCCAGCTTTGGCCAAGAGGGGTTGGTGTTTGAAAAAGTTATCGAGACGGACAAGGAAGAGGAAGAAGGTAAGCTGATCGTCTTCCCGGAAGGTACTAACCTTATGGAGTTGGTTGATGCGTTAAATGTAGTCGGCGCTTCGCCGCGTGACCTGATAGCCATATTGCAGGCGATCAAGAAAGCCGGAGCTTTGCAAGCGGAGCTTGACATCATTTAGATTCGCAGATTACGCTGATTCAGCGAGAGAAGGAGTTGACAATGGCTATTGATAAAATAAATCCAGCGCAGTCGGATATGTTGTCCCGCATTGCTGCCGCGCAGCTAAACAAATCGGCTAAACCTGCCGGCGAGGTGAAGAACGGGGCGGCGAATAGTAAGCAGGCTGCGCAGATCGAAAAGGCGGCCAAGGATTTCGAGGCTATTTTTCTTGGTTATCTTGTCAAGTCAATGCGTAGTACGGTAACCGAAAGCTCTCTTTGGGGGGACGGCCGTGATATGAAGTTGTATCGGGCTATGTTGGATGAGCAACTTGCGACGCAGATGGCCGAAAACGGTGGCATTGGCTTGGCTGAATTGTTGGTGGAGCAACTTTCGCCGAAGGTGGGTAATGAGTAGGCATTTGAATTCTGAGTTATGAGTTATGAAAAGGTACACGGTACACGGGATACGGGACACAGGGGGCTTGACCCGGTAATGTACGCTATACGCAATATAGAATACCGGAAACTGTTTAGTATCTAGTATCTGGTATCTGGTATTTAGTCAGCAAACTATAAGCAGCCAACCATATTCTGTTTAATATTGGAGTGTCGGAACGACCAACTAGATACTAGCTGCCAGATACCAGATACTGATTGTACGTTATACTAAACTAGACACTAGCTACTAGTTACTAATTATGGTATCGGGTTTGGCCTGCGAATTCAGCAGAACGCTATACGAGAAAAAAATGGTTTTAGTAAATTGTTCTAATTGTAATAAGGTGTTTCCTGGGAAGAGGGGAAGTTTTTGCCCGGATTGCATGCTTGCGGAGGATCGGGCTTTTGATGCCATCAAAGTTCATTTGCTGGAGAATCCGGAGGCCAGCGCCGAGGAAGTTGCTGAGGCTATTGGGCTGGATATCAAGGTGATCCTTCGCCTGTTACGTGCGGGACGTTTAAAGGTAAAGCACCCCGAGGCGAAACTGGTTTGCAAAGGATGCGGAAATCCAATAAAATCAGGTGTTTATTGTCGTCGCTGCGGCGCTGCCAAGAGCCCGGTTTCTGATGTGTCAATAAAGGACGGGATGAATAAATCGGCCGATGCCTTGCGGCCTATCCCAAAGACAAGGAAGGGGCGGATCCACTCTCGGCGGATTCGCAAGAAATCAGGACTGTAAGCTCGTAGTCTTTTTCACCACAAAGGCACTAAGTTCACAAAGAACCTCCTTCTTTGGTTAACAACAACAAGCACACCCCAGCGGTGTGGTCCATCACAATTTGTCGCTAAATGATTGCTCCCCATAATTACGAAGAAATCTTCTTGTCGTTATTTGAAAAAGAATTTTTCTTAAGACGTTCCTCTGTGCCCTTTGTGACTTTGTGGTTAATTTGTCGTTAAAACTTCTCTTTTTCACCACTATCAAAAAAAGCAAAAAAAGCTAAAGATTAGCTGTTAAATGCCGATATAGTGAGTAAGGGAATCCCTGTTTTAAGGGATGTTTTAGGCATGGAACATTAGGTTCTACTGGCAGTCTGTGATCCGGCCATTGGCGTTGGGATAATTGCTGCTAAAGTAACCCATGGTTTCTGCCGATAATGAATGAGAGTTCAGAGAAAGGAGGGATGGTAATGGAGATTTATCGCAAGGGAATGGAAAGTTTAAACCCCATCCTCAAGAAGCAGCTTGCCGAGAAGGCGGGGCAAGTCAACCCACCAGATTTAAAGCCGCGTAGCAAACCTGAGCAGGTTAATATCTCTCAACAGGCCAAAGACCTGTCTCGGGGGATGGATATCCTGCGCAACACCGAAGATGTACGCGCTGAGGTAGTTGCGGCGCTGAAGGCCAGGGTAGAGGCCGGGGAGTATCGTGTGGACAGTCGCAAGCTAGCGGCAGCTTTATTGCAGAACACGATCATAGATCTGTAACGGAGAACGGTTTGGTTTGCCGGTGGTGAAACGAGTGAAGCAGTGGCAAGGATAATCATGGATCAAGAAAGACTGACACTTTTGCTCGACGTGATCAAGGAGGAGGAGCGTTATTACCGGCGGCTAAAGGAGCTCTCGCTCGAGGAGCGGGATGCGTTGGTGCGGGGGGAGATCGCGGCAGTGGAGCAGGGACGCGAGCGTTGCGAGCAGGACCTGGAGAAAGCGCGTGAGCTGTCAACGAAGCGCCAGGAGTTGATTGACGAGTTGGAGTTGGGTTCTGATGATCGGTTGTTGGCTGATAGCGCGGTGTCTGCTCTGGACGGTGGACAGGCCGAACGTTTGCGCCACGCTGAGGACAAACTAAAGGCTGCCGCTACCGAATTGTATCTGGAAAACAAACGCAATTTAGGTGCGGCCCAACGCACATTGGATTACTTGAGCTTCTCGCTGAAGGCTTTTGAGGGAGACAGAGACGAAGTGACATACGGCAGAGACGCTAATAAAAAAGTTTCGACCGGGGGGATTGGGGTCACCAAGTTGATAGATAGGCAAGCGTGAGGATATGACAATGACAATCTTAGTTGTTGGTTGTTGGTTGCTTGTTGTTAGCGCGGGGTATCTATGGTTCCCTGTTTATGAAGTGCTAGCTACAGGCTGCGAGCTACGAATAACTGTTTAAGGGAGGTATGAAATGCCCGGAACATTCAGTGGTATAGAGACGGCGAGGCGTGCTCTGGTAACGCAGCAACTGGCGCTGAACGTCATCGGTAGTAATATTGCCAACGCTAATACCGAAGGTTACAGCCGTCAGGTGCCGCTGATTACTTCTACCAGTCCGCTGGGGTTGCCTGCCGTCGCTTCGCGGGGCCAGGGCCTTATTGGTACGGGTGCCGTGTTGAAGTCCGTTTACCGTTTGCGCTCGGAGTACGTAGAGACGCAAATTCGCTCCCAATATATGGACCTCTCTGCCTGGCAGGTGATGGGGAACATCCTGGAGCGGGTATCGACGGTTTTTAACCAGGATATGCTTAAGCTTTCGCAGGCTATTGAAGATTTTGGCGCCGCTTTCGGCCAACTGGGCCGTGCGGTAAACGCTGACACGGTGGCAAACGTTGCTATTAGCGGCGGCGACACGAGTTTTGAGGTCGGCAATGGTTCGCTGTGGAAAGCCGGGGATCAGCTGAACGTGGGCGGCGAGGTGGTCGAGGTTACCGGTGTGGCTGGTAATATTGTTACGATCTCCGGCGTATTCGCGGGCGGGCACGCCATCGGCACTGCGGTGAGTTTGGCGGTAGGCGAGGACGTGGCGCGCGGTCAGGTGAACTCGCGTGGTGACGCTTTGACGCAGCTTTTCCACCAGAGTTGGCAGCAACTTGATTTGATGGCGCTGGAGGCAAACGAGCAGGTCAAGGACTACGTGGGCAAGGCCAACGATCTGTTGCAGGAGATAGCTCGTTTGAATGGTGAAGTTAGTCGCACCCAGGCAGGCGGGGTGAATCCCAATGACTATCTTGATGCGCGGGACTTGGCGCTGCGTCAGCTGGCTCAGATCATTAACTTTGATACGCACTATAACCGTGACGGTTCGGTCAACGTGGTGCTCGGCGGCAGCTCGCTGGTCAATGGTCAACGTTATGCCACGTTGGAAACTTTGCGTACCACTCCTACCGATGGTCGCTTTCTTGAGGTGAGCATGCGCACCATCGGCAGCAATCAGGAGATCGTTCTTTCGTCGTATATAACTGGCGGCGCCCTGAGCGGATTCATACAGGCTCGCGATGGCAATCTCCAGTATTACACGAACAAGCTCAATGAGCTGGCGCACAGCTTGATGAATCAGGTTAACATTATTCATTCCGCTTCCTATGCCAAGGACTGGACTACCACCAATGTGGATTTTTTTGTCGGCATGGACGCGCGTGATATCTCTGTTAACGGGGTGATAACCGCGGATAATAATTTTGCCTTGCTCAGTGTCTCCAATACCAGCAGTGCCTCGGCTAATCCGATCAACGCTAAAAACGCTTTGTTGTTGGAGGACTTGTCTCTGTTGTTGATGAACAAGATCAAGGCGAGTGGTAGTGCGGTATGTAAAATTCCCCCTCCCCCCGCTCCTGTGGTTACGGTGGATCCCTTTCAGCCAATCGGTGGCCAGTTGCTCCTGTTCGATGATCCTCCGTTGATCGATGGGACGACCTGGATCGATGGAGTGCCGGTGAATTGGGGTCTGGGGGATAGCATAGAGGACATAGTTAACCGAGTCAACGATACCGTGCCTAATGTGAAGATGGTGTTCAACGAGACCACGCAAAAGTTTTTCATTCTTAGCGCTAATTACGTTGACATAGTAGATAGCGTGGGTACGTTTCTTGATTGGACCGACCTTAGGACGCGGGTGGTTTCGGGGTCGATAGTCGGCAAACGCGATGACATTGACTACTTGGCCTTGAATCCCTCCCTGTCGCTTAACGACCAGAACAACTTGTTGGCATTCGCGGTTACTCCCGCTGCTAAGGGCAGCTTCACCATCAACGGCGTGACCATAGACTGGGTAGACCAGTTGGATAATCCTCCGAGCCCTTTTGGCCTTGACGGCCTCCCCGCTTCGCTTAACGAGATTATCGCTAAAATCAACGCTGTGCCCGGGGTTGAAGCTACTTTTGTTTACGCGACTCAGGAACTGGTTTTGACCAGCCAGCAGGACATAGAGATAGTTGATGTGACCGGCAACTTTACCGCTTTTGCGAACCTCTACAATGTTGGCCGGCACGGGGACTTTGCCGCTGCTATCTCTTCGGAGAGCAAGTATGACGGGATGCTTTCCGCTGACCAGATCGGATATCTTCATGGCGGGTTGGACGGTTTGATCGCGCAGCAGGAAGCGCTGGGCGGAGTTAATACCGACGTGGAGCTTGCTGATATACTCAAATATGAGAAGGCTTATAACGCCGCGGTGCAAGTGTTGTCGGTGATGGATTCGATACTTAATACTTTGATCAATCGCATGGGTGGTGGCGGCGGCACGGTTAGTTTTGGTAACAGTGATTAGCGATCGTGGTGAAAAAGTCTTTTAACTTGCGGAATAAAAATTAAAGATATTCGAATAAACGTCGATAGGTACTAGTGATGATGCAGCATAACCTAGCAGTAGATATTCTTGGCGTCTTGCGGCCGCCGGAAATGGGGCCGTGCGGGGTTGCTTTGCCTGCTCCGGCTGATTCTGAGGAGTTCCGTGATATGTTGGCGGAGCTTTTTCAGCCTGCTCAGGAAATGGTCAGTGGAGACTTTGCCGGGGAAAATCAGGGCAAAGCTGCCGCCAAAGAAACACTTGGCCCGTTGCCCGCGACAGAGCCGGTGGAGATGCCGGAGTATACCGCGTTGGACCTGCGGTCGCTGATCGCGTTACAAGTGACGCCGGAACTGGTGAGCAGTAAGCCGGATGCTCTCTTGAGAGTGGTGGGCGCGGTTGGTAAAGGGGAGTCCGTAGCGACGCCTGCTGTTGGCGGTACTTCGGGAATTATGGAACCAATTGCAGAGCCGGTTCGCCTGTCCGCGCAGCCTATTAATGTATCACCCGGCGCCGAATTGAGCATTGATCTTAGCGGTGAATTATATGCTGAGCGTGTGGCGACCGTTTTGGTGCCGAAGGCGTCTGCTGCTCCTGGTGTGGTAGTGGCGCGAACTGATCCTCTAGTCCGCCAGGAAGTAGTTTCTGTTGCTGTTCCAGAGGTGATTCCTGGTGGGGAGGAGACGTTGCCAGCCAGGGAGATGATACCGGCTCCCCAGCGGTTGGCGTTAGAGTTGAGTGGTTCTGAGCCGCGCGAATTGACGGTGCAATTGGCCGTTTCTTTGTCTCCGGCGGATGAGATCATTCCCGCTGGCCGGCAAATGCTGGAGGCTCCCATTGGCCGGCAATCGCGGGAGGTCCGCGCTGCGCAGCTATCGCAAGAGCTTCCTGTTGGGCAACCTCCGCGGTCGGAACCTGTTGCGGCTAGGCAGACGCCGGAAATTTTAGCGCGAGCGGAGAATGGAGAGGCAAGATCGCCTGGTTTAAATACCAATGATCCCGCTGGCGTTTCTCGAGCAGGGGTTGCGGCAGAGAATGCAGGGAAGAGCATTGTTAATCCGCCGGTGGCTCAAGAGCGCGCGGTGGAGCGCCTGTTGCGATCGTTGGGTATAGAGATGGTCGAGATCCGCGCGTCGGCTAAAGAGAGCGCTTCGGCGCCGGCTCGACAGGTACGCGGAGATGTTTTACCGAGTTCAGTATCAGCGGCACGGCTGATCGTTTCGCGGGATGTTCCGCTTGAAACGCCGGTCCGGATCGGAACGACGGAGTCTCGGTCGGTTGCGCAGACAGCTAATGAAATAGGGTCGCCGGAGATAGCAGTGTCTCGGGGAGATGTAACCAGGAACGAGGTGGCGCGAACCTCTGTGCCGGTAGTGAATGGGGCGGTGGATCCGCAGACTGATAAGCGCGGGGAATCACTTGTTGTTCCGCGGCAGCAGGCATCGGCGTCCGTTGAACAGGCAAGAATGGTAGAAGCAGCGCCTGTGGTCAGACAAGCGGTAACCGGGTCAACTGCTGAGATTAGGTCTGCCGAGAATATGGGCGGGGAAGCCAATGCCGGACAGCCGACCGCCAAGACGGCGCCTGAGCCGGCGAAAGCTGCCGTGGCCCCCGATAAGGAGGCGCTGATACTTCCGAAAGTAACGAAGCCGGCGGTAAAAGCGGTCAAAGGGCAAACGACAATATCCAGGGAGGTGGTGTCACGCGTCCCGGTAGCTGGACCGGCAGAGCCCAATATCAGGCCTCTTGCCCCGGAAACACTGTCCCCTGGGCCGGAGATCATTGTTGTGGACGGTAGCAAGCCGCTGACGAGTGTCGAGGCTCGACCGGTAACCACGACGGCAAGCGAGACGGTTGCTGCGCCGCTTACTGCCGAGCCTGTTGTGAATAACGTTGAGCAGAAGAGCCTGATCCGTCAGCCGCTCCAAGGGAAGTCGATACCCGAGTTAGTGGTGATGGGGGCGGTTGGAGAAGAGATTCCGTTAGCGGTCAGCCGTGCGGCGGAGCCGGCGCGGGGTATTCCCGCTCCGGAGCTGATAATCCCGCCGGCGATCGATTCGAAGCAGGCGAAGCCGGCAATTGCGCCAACGGTTTTGGGATCCGGCGAGGCGGCAGTTGAGACGGCGGTTATCGTTGATCAGGGAGCAGCCGCCGTCAAAATCGCCACGGCACCCGTGCCGCAGACCACAGCCGAAGCTAAGCTAGACCAGAAGGCAGGGCGGGAAGCGGCGCAAGAGCCGGCCACTAGGGGCCGCGTAAGCGCCCGGGGCACGGAGGTGGCGGATTTCAAGGCTACGCTGCATCCTCAGCTTGCTAACTCGCAAGAAATACCGCCTGCCGCGCAGGTGCTTGAAGGCAGGAGTAATCCAATCGAGGGCTTGGTTTTTAAGGTTCCGTATTCTTTGTCGCTGGCCGAGGGGGAGACTATGGTGCTGGGGCCGATTCTGGTGCGGCGTTTGAGCAAGGTGATCGTTGACGGCGTGCGCAAGGAGCATACGCAGATCAGGCTACAGTTGAGGCCGCCCAGCTTGGGCAAACTGAACATTCTACTGCGGGTTGAAGAGGGTCAGTTGGTGGCGCACATGCAGGTTACCTCACGGGATGTGAAGGCGGCGTTGATGAACCATATCGCAGACCTGCAGGCTTCGCTTCAGGAGCAGGACGTTAACCTGGCCCGTTTCACCGTTGATGTGACCGAGGATTTTGGTGCCGCGCAGTCGCAGGCTGATCCCGGTAGAGGACGCCGGGAGGCCGGCACGCCCTCTGTGGGGTTGCCCGGCGAAGCGGGAACGGAAGCGCCGGAGCTTTTGGACCGGGTGAAGATGGGGATTAACGCGGTTGATCTGCTTGCGTGATGAGATTCGTAGCTAGTAGCTAGTAGCTAGTAGCTAGTAGCTAGATATCAAACCAGTTTCCTCAAAAACAGATTCCAGCACCATCATTTCTTCGCAATCCGTGTAATTTTTATGTCTAACCCCAACTTTAAACCGTTAAAATCAAGAATGCTTTCCTGTTAGCGAAGAGTTCCCTTCGCCGCCTGCCCTGCATGTCCGCTATAGTCTAGACGAAGGCGGAAGGAAGTCCTTCGACAGGTTCGGGGCAAGCTCCGCGAGTCGAAGGGTTATTTAAAAAGTGATCTGTGAAATCTGTGTAATCTGTGGATCAATTGTCTTTAGCCGTTAGCCTTTCTCGAAAATCAATCTGTGCAATCTAATGTTAAAGAAATTCTTATTTTTGCCGATATATATTACTAGGAGAGGTAAACAATATCCGGAAAGGAGGTGAAGAGATGTATATAGCCCCGGTAGGAAACGAATTTCCGACCAGTCAAACGATGCTTGACGAGATGGGCATGGGAAAGGATGCCTTTTTGAAGATGCTAATCGCCAAGATGAAGAACCAGGACCCGTTGAAACCCATGGAAGACGCTGATTTTATGGGTCAGTTGGCGCAGTTCTCGACGCTGGAGCAGATCACCCAGCTAAATGGAACGTTCAGCGCCTATATGGCCGCGCAAAATCATGCCAGCATGTCCGCGGGGGCCCTGCAGTCCATCGGTCATCAGGTGAAGGCTTACGATGAGATGTATGACGTCACCATTTACGGTGTCGTGAGCGGGGTGAAGATGAGCGGCGATGATGTCTACGTTACCATTCAGGCGTTGGATGAAAATGGCGCTCCGAAGGTTGACGCCGATGGGAATCCAGTGATAGTAGACATGTTGTGGTACCAAGTCGTGCAGGTAGGAGGATTTTAAAAGGAGGGACGTGATGACAGCCGATCGTATAGACATCATATCTGCTCAGCTGCGTAAGCTTCAGGAAGCGGCTGACCAGACGGCTACTCCCGCTAAGGCTCCGGCCGCGTCCGATTCCTTTGGTAAGGTACTGCAGGACAGGGTGGCTCAAGCTAGCGGGGTGAAGTTCTCGGCGCATGCTTTGGGGCGTCTTCAGAGTAGGGGTATTCAGCTCTCGCAGGAAAGCTTGGTCAGGATCGGTTCCGCTGTTGAGCGGGCGGAGGCCAAGGGAGCGCGTGAGTCTTTGTTGGTGATGGACGATTTGGCCCTGATAGTATCAATTGCCAACCGTACGGTGATCACCGTGATGGACGGCGCAAGCATGAGGGAGAACGTCTTTACTAATATTGACAGCGCGGTGTTTGTCTGAGGGGTAGTTTTGTAGGAAAGCGGCCGAATTGTTTGACCGCAAATGTTAACCCGGCTGGACCACTTTGGTGGAGGCCGTAAGACCGCCAAAACGATAGAGGCGGTCGCAGGAAAAAAGGAGAAAAAATGGCTCTTTCAACTGCTTTAGTTTCGGGAATTGCCGGGCTCAAAGTGCACAACACTATGCTGGACGTGATCAGCAACAACATCGCCAACGTCAACACTACGGGATATAAGTACTCGCGCGTCAATTTCTCGGACGCCATCAGTCAGACGTCGATCGGCGCCGCGGGGCCTAGCAGCGGTTACGGCGGCGTCAACCCCGGGCAGGTCGGCTTGGGCGTAAGCGTGAGCAGCATTGACACGATCATGACCCAGGGTCCGATGACGGCCACGGGCAACGTCACCGACATGGCGATCGATGGCGAGGGTTTCTTTATGGTGCGCGAGGGGAACCAGATCGTCTATACCCGGGCGGGGGATTTCACCTTTGATTCTTCGGGAAACCTGGTAGACCGCTCCGGCGCCATCGTTCAGGGCTGGAATATCAGCACTGCCGTTGAGGAACGTATTTACAACGCAGGCCCCCAGGCGATGTACGAGGGAATTTACGAATTGGATAACACCAGGCTCTCTGACATCCAAAACATCCAGATCGATCCCGACTTTACCATGATGCCGCGTTCCACACATGTGGTAACGCTGAGTGGTAACCTGGATAGCGGTATGCCGCAGAACGCGGCCGCGGGGATAGATCCGGCGCTTGTTTCTGGCGGGTTGCCCTCCTTCGGCATGGATACTGCCACATTGAACTTTGCCGGCGCCCCTGTAGCTTGGGGTAGTGTGGCCAATGCGCAGGCCACAGACGGTACGGCCACCGAACTCTTCGTCGGTGCGACTCCGGATCACACCAGTACCAGCATCGTTTATGATACGCTGGGTCAGGAGCGTGAGGTGACCTTCTGGTTCTTCCAGACGAATGACCTTACGGCTGCTCCTCCGGCTAACAACGCTGAATGGGCCTGGTATGCTTTCGATACCACCGATGGCCCGGCGGACGCCTCCAACGTACAGGGCGGCACCGGGCTCCAGGAGATTTTCGACCGCAATACTGCCTTACAGTTTCCAATCGGTGAATTTCTCGCGTTTAACCCTGATGGATCACTGCAAATGCAGGGTGCGGTAGGGCCTAATGCGCAGCAGGAGTTTAAGCCGATACTTTATCTGGACCGGACTAATTGGACCACGGGACCGATCAGTCCGTATCCGAGTCCTCCGTTTACGCCGCCTACCACGGGCATGCCCTGGCAGATAGGTACCGAGCGGTATATCATGGTCACGGTGCATTTCGGCTCGGCCTGGGAATCTGCGCTCGATACCAGTTGGGAAAACCATAGCAACTTCTCCGTCGGCAACGGTAAATTTATCGGCGGCGCCTACCGTGACGGTATTACCGGTGATGCCGCGGGTACTATGCAGACCATTGACGGGGTCAGTACTTATGTGCCTTATAACTCTGCCTTCGTCGATTCTCAGGACGGCTACGAGCAGGGGAGCATGGTGAGTATGAACGTCGCTGGCGATGGGACCATCATTGGTTCCTTTAGCAACGATCAGATCACCGCTTTAGGCCAGGTGGCTATCGCTACCTTTGCTAACCCTGAGGGTTTGCAGCGGGTGGGTACTTCCAAGTTTACCCTCTCCGCCAACTCCGGTGCGCCGATACGGGGAGTAGCCACGACTGGTACGCGCGGCGCTGTCCGCTCGGGCTACCTGGAAGAGTCCAATGTGGAACTGGCCGACCAGCTCACCCGGATGATAATCGCGCAGCGCGGCTTTGAGGTGAACTCCCGGACCATTTCCACGGCCAATTCCATTCTCAATACTCTGGTCTCTCTCGGGCAGTAATCGACACCGACTACGCAGAGGGGAAGCTCTTACGAGCTTCCCCTCTTTTTTTGTATAATTCAAAGACCTTTAACCACGACGACACGACATAAGCCAGTCGTTAGTCGTTGGTATCTGGTAGCTAGTAATTCAAAATTCAGAATTCAAAATTAAAAATTCGCGACTAGATACTAGTTGCACGCTATACCCTATACTCTATACGCTATACCCTACTCTGCGCTACGCGCTACGTAGGGCAAGCGCTGTACGATACGTAGTCAGCAAACTATAAGCAGCCAACTAGATACTAGATGCTGGATGCTAGATACTGATTGTGCGCGTTGGTGTTTTGAAAAGAAAGAACGTCGTGTCGTCGTGGTGAAAAAGTCGTTACCGATAGACACTTTATGCCCAGATGATATAATAATAACAATATGGCTGAGAAGAAAAGCAAAAGGGCGAAAGGAAAAAGGGGGAAGGCTATACTTGTTTTGTGTCTGGGTATTTTGCTGATTGGCATTGCGGCCGGGCTGTTTTTCTCCCCGCAGCAGGCCGGGCCTGGTGCTCCTAACATTGTCATCATCTGTTTGGACACTTTGCGGGCGGATCACCTGGGGTGTTACGGTTATCATCGTGATACCACGCCGCATATAGACCGGTTCGCCGCCCAGGGGGTGCTTTTCGAGCAGACGCTCAGTCAGGCTCCCTGGACCTTGCCTGCGCATGTTTCCCTGTTCAGCTCACTTTACCCGTCCCGTCATGGTGTACACCGACACGACCTGGCCATCCGCAGACGAGATAAACTATTCGCTGATATTTTAAGCAAAGCCGGCTATGCGACCGCGGGGTTCGTGGATGTGTTTCTTCTCTCCCGGAAATATGGTTTTCAGCGGGGCTTTGACACTTTTCGGGACGAAGGGGAGGATAAGGGCGCCGGGCAGATGGTGGATCAGGCGATAGAATGGCTGAGTGGCAGGCAGGGGAAGCAGCCGTTTTTCCTCTTCCTGCATCTTTTTGACCCGCACAGTGCTTATAGCGCACCCCCGCCTTTTTCCGGTCGCTGGTCGAAAAAGTACCCTTCAGAGTTTCGTCCCGACACGGATAGCCTTTTTCAAGTGAGAACCAAGAAACGTACTTTTGCGCCTATAGAACTGGCCCATGTCGTAGCTTGCTATGATGAGGAAATTGCTTATGCCGACGATGAATTGGGCCGTTTTTTCGCCTATTTACGTCAGGCAGGGCTTTATGACAGCTCACTGATCGTATTCTTAAGCGATCACGGGGAGGAATTCTTGGAGCACGGAGGTGTTCTGCACGGGGTATCACTCTACGATGAGTTGGTAATGGTGCCCCTGATAGTGCGTTTGCCGCAGGGGCGCCTGGCTGGCCGGAGGATCGCGGAACAGGTACAGCTTATTGATGTGGCGCCGACTTTATTGGAGTTGGCGGGGTTGCGGTCTCCCCGTTCTTTCCAGGGAATATCTCTGGCGTCGTATATGGATGGTAGCGCCCGTTTGTCGGGGTACAGTGGCTTTAGTGAGGCAGATCATATGGGGGCGGGGCACAACGTCAAACGGTGCCTGCGCACTAATGAATACAAGTATTACTATGATATCAGGACTCGACAGGGAAAGCTTTATAACCTATTGCGTGATCCGAGTGAACGCGTGGACTTGTCCGCTGAGTATTCCGGCCTGGCGCAAGAAATGCGCGAGGAGCTCTTTGCCTGGATGGAGTCAGAAGGCGACGAACGGCGAGTACCCAGCTTGAAGCTTTCCGCAGCCGAGGAGCGACAGTTGCGGAGTTTGGGATATCTTCATTAGGTATAAAGTCAGTATCTAGTATCGGGGAAAGACT
This sequence comes from candidate division FCPU426 bacterium, assembly GCA_030621225.1. Taxonomy (GTDB): domain Bacteria; phylum Oederibacteriota; class JAUXIB01; order JAUXIB01; family JAUXIB01; genus JAUXIB01. The sequence continues at coordinate 4,265 of JAUXIB010000021.1, read as the reverse complement.
TTTGCACTCAAGAATCGGGCGAATCAGCCGATATTATAGATAAGGTTGTTCATAACGTCGTGTCGTCGTGGTGGGTGACGTTATTTAAAAGAAAGGTACTATGCCTGTTTTGTTGATAAGATCTAGGTGGTTTGCGGGCTTCTCTTGTCTGCTGTTGTTGCTTTGTGCCGGTTGTACCGGTCAGAGTGGCGATAGTCCGTTAGCGGAACCGGACCCGCTGTCTGCGGCGCCGCCGGCTACTTCCGATGCCGCTTACACCATCAATTATAGCTTTGATGGGAATGTTACTACGGTGGCGGGTAGTCCGGGCGTGTCGGGGTCGGTAGACGGTCTGGGGACCAGCGCCCTTCTGGCTTGGCCATGCGGCCTCGCTTATGATGGGGGTAATACGCTTTATTTTGCCGATCATAGCAGTCATACTGTTAAGGCGCTGGATATCGTCTTTGGAGTAGTCACCACCATCTTTGGTCAACCGTTTGCTCCTTACCCTCCCCCTAGTTCCGGGAGTCTTTGGGGACCGTCATATTGCGTGATCAGTTCGGGTGTGCCATATTTTTCCGACACTTTGACCGGACGGATCATGGATATCTCGGGGATGGTAATAGCCGGTGTTTATCCGTCTTATCCGGCGACTTATCAGGACGGACAAGGATCCCAGGCGAGATTCTATCGGCCGATGGGGCTGGCTGAGGCAGGGGGATATCTATATGTTGCGGATGGCCACAACCATTGCATCCGGCGCATTGATCTCGGTAGTCCGACCTATGATGTTACCACCTTTGCCGGCAAACCGCAGGTGGCGGGCAACTGGGACGGGGTGGGGACCGGGGCATATTTCCATAGTCCGGCCGGTCTGGCCACTGACGGAACTTATCTTTACGTTACCAATCTGGGTAACCATGTCATCAAGCGGGTGGAACTGTCTACCGCTACGGTGACTACCATCGCCGGCAAGGCGAATGAAAGCGGACATGTTGACGGCGCGGCAACCAACGCTCGCTTCAACATGCCGCAGGATATTGCCCTGGATGGCGCCGGTAAGCTGTTTATAGCGGACCGGTGGAACTCCGCCATCAGGGTGCTGGACAATGGCGAGGTGAGCACTATCAGCGGGCATCCGGATCACGCGGAGCATCGGGACGGCGCCGCTTCGGCTGCTTATTTTAACAGTCCTACCGGCCTGGCCGTTGTAGGCAATGCCCTGTACGTCAGCGATTCCGGCAACAGAGTCATTCGTAAGATTCAGTAATTACGCCATCCTACATCCCGCTAACCTTGCACCACTCATTTCATTCGGATGCAGGGCAGGCCCTATTCGCTATACTAAAAGGAAATCATCTTTGCCGAAGATCTCGCCGCTAATGCGGCTTATAAAGTCTCGACGCAGTGTCCGCCGTTTCAAGGACAAATCCGTTCCTCGCGAGCTCCTACTGTCTTGTGTAGAGGCCGCGCGCCTGGCTCCATCCGCCTGCAACGCGCAACCATGGCGGTTCCTGATAGTTGATGAACCACAGAGGCGGGAATATTTAGCGAAGCAGGCGTTTTCCGGGGTTTATCTGCCTATGCGTTGGGCGGGTAAGGCTCCTGTGCTGGTGGCTCTCTTGGCTCGGCTGGATCTCAAGGCCAACCGCCTAGGCACCCAAGTGCAGGGAACTAATTATTATTTACTTGATATAGGAATTGCCGGGGAGCATTTTGTCCTGCGGGCGCATGAGTTGGGCTTGGGCAGTTGCTGGTTAGGCTGGTTTTCGGCGGAAAAGGCAAGAAAAGCACTGGGGATACCAAAAAAATACCGGGTGGTAGAATTGATCGCGGTGGGATATCCTGCGGATCGGCTGGCTAAACCGAAGAAGCGACGTAGTCTTAAAGATATTGTGTTTTTTAATAAGCTAGGCTAATAAATTCAAAATTTAAAAGTCAAAAAGAACAAAAAAATGAAGGGATAAAAAAAGGCGTCTGAGCGATTGCTCAGACGCTTTTTTTATTAAGAGAGCAGATTAAACGTCGTCGCCACGGACAGTCTTCCGCTTATTGGCTTTGGCTCTAACAACGGCGGCCTTGACCGTCTTTTCGACTGCTTCGTTGAGGGCACTGATCAGGGTGCCGGCGGAACTGCAACCTTCGGACTTAACCAACTCTTTGATCTTACTCTGTACTACTAGATTGTCTGCCACTGTCTACCTCCATTAATGTTTTAATTAATCGCAATATAGCAGAAATTGTGAGAGCATGGCAAGAGAAAAATAAAAAAAATTGCAGGGATATTAACTTTGGATTGACATCATGGCGGAGTCATAGTAGTATACTGTTGTTTGGAGAACCCATAGTTATGAAAAGAAAAGATATTAAAAGTGTGAAGGCGGCGGAGCGGGAACGCGCGCTCACCAAGCATCTGGATATGAGCGAGCATCAGCGTCGTTTAGCCAGGTTGGAATCCCCGGCGCGCCTCAGCGGCATAATGAATACCGTACTGGTGGTTATACTGCTTGCTGCTTTAGCTATTGTTATTTGGGAGATGTCCGGATATTTTTGAGTGGGGGTGTGGCGCGGAGGATGTTTTTTAAAAACGGTCATGCTGTCCGAAAGGGCAGGGCCGTTTTTTTGTTTGGGGCTCGTTATCTTGCATATCGTATGTTGTATTGCGCTTGCCCTACGACTTGTCCTTCGTAGCCCCCATTCCTGTCTTCCGACAGGAAGACATGGGGGCGGAGTAGGTTGGCGCAGGAGGAAGTGAGTTGAAGGGCTGATATCTAGTATCTCGCTGGCCGTTCCCAGTATCCCGTATCCCGTGTGCCGTGTACGGGCACGGCATGTTGTGCCCCTACTGTCCACTGTTCCCCGTCCACTGACCACCGTACTCACGGTCGCTGATATTTAACAAACGGCTGTGAGGGGGGGCTTTTCTTAGGCAGGACACAACCGGTTTAACTTTTGCTAGAAGAGCCACAAGATGTTGTGCTCTCTGTTGGAGCCCTTCTTGAACATTATCTTGACAATTTATCGAGGGTATGATAAAATCCCTGCTAATTATGGCAAGTATCATTGGTTATCGCAAGCAGGTAACGGTGCCGCTGGCACACTGGTGTCGTAATAATTGTGGCTACTGTGGTTACTATTGCCGAGATAATGAAATCCTCGATAAGTCGGCTGTTTTGGATGATATCAAGGAATCCAAGCGGCAGGGCGTCTATAATGTTCTCTTTATGTCCGGAGAATGCCCGGACCAGAACAGCGTCATTAAAGCGTTACTCAAAAGCGAGGGATATAGTTCTTACGCGGATTATTTGCTGGCTCTTTGTCAGTTGACGATTAGCCAGGGGATGGTTCCCGCCCTTTGTGTCGGCTATCTCAGTTGCGCTCAGTTGCGTAAATTCAAAGGTCTAATTTCCCGTATAGAGCTGTCCCTGGAAAACACTTCTGATCGGCTTAATAAAGAAGGTTTACCGCATTATAATTCCCCCGGCAAGGAGCCTAAGGTTCGTTTGAGTATGTTACGTACCGCGGGGAAATTAAAAATACCGGTCTCTACCGGGCTATTAGTCGGCATCGGCGAGACGCGACGGGAGAGATACCGGACACTGGAGGATATCAAGGCGTTGCATGATAAATACGGTAATATTCAAGAGACTTTTATCCGTGCTTATTCTCCCGCAAACGGCAATGGCAACGGCGGGGGAGAAATTGATCTGCAGCTTATCACTGATACCGTGCGTTACGCTAGAGCGGTAATGCCGGAGATGCCGTTGCAGGTATCCATTAATCAGCTTCTGCCTTATTATCGCGAGTTGGTGGAGATGGGGGTTAGCGACTTTGGCAATCGTCCCTTGAATGGTGATCTACTTATGCCGCAGGCAAAATGGCCGAACATGGGAAAACTGGCCCGAGACCTGCGGCGGGTGAACGCCAGCCTAGTCGAGCGTCCCGCTGTGCGCGATGATTTCTTTAATTCCAGGTGGTATTCATCGGCATTGCTCAAGAATATTCGCAAGCGCGCTAATGTACGTCTGGGTTCTCCTTCGGCTAACGGGTAGGCTTCTTTGTCTGCTGCGTAGCGCATCTCGTGTTATTCCCGTCAAACGTCCAATGTCACATGCCTGCCTTACTACAATGTAAATCATGTCTCCAAATCCAGCCTCCGGTATCCCGTGTCCCGTATTGCGTATAGCGTACAATCAGCATCTAGTATCTAGTGTCTAGTATCTAGTTTGTCGTTCCGACACTCCAATATTAAACAGAATATGGTTGGTCGTTCCGACACTCCAATA
>JAUXIB010000236.1 GCA_030621225.1 candidate division FCPU426 bacterium | reverse complement strand
GCCTGCAAGGGGGACTTCCAGTCCCCCTTGTAAACCCCCTGGTTAAAAACCACCTTCCTCCCCGCAGCAAGCCGCGGGGATTCAGCTAAATGGTCGCTAAATACCAACGACTAACGACTGCCCTTAACAGCCACCACCGCTTCCACCTCCACCTTCACCCCCAGCGGCAGTTTCCCCGCCTGGATACAGGCGCGCGCCGGAGGATCTTTCGAAAAAAACTCGGCGTAGACGGTATTAAAAACCTGGAAGTCGTCCATGTTCGCCAGGTAACAGGTAGTCTTGACCACCTCGGTCATCCTGCCCCCTGCCCCTTCGATCACCGTCTTCAAGTTCTCCATCACCTGCTTCGTCTCGTCTGCCGCTCCGCCCTGGATCAATTCACCGTTTGCCGGATCAACGGGGATCTGTCCCGAAACGAACATCAAGTTCCCTGCCTTGACCGCGTGCGAGTACGGCCCCTTGGCCTCCGGCGCACCTTCTACGTTTACTACTTCTCTTGCTACCATTTTTGTACCTCCTCACTTGGCTTTTGATTATAAAAAAGTATATTTTCACACTTGACAATTCAGCTGTTTTCGCTGATAATTAGATATCATCCTAACGAGATCTCGTATCTCGTTGGCCCCGGGCCTTTATGGGCCCGGGTTTTTATTATTTTGAATACTGTGGCCAGAATCTCATTCTTCATTGATGGTTTCAATCTATATCATGCCTTAGATGATGTCAAAGGCTATCATCCTTTCAAATGGTTGAATCTTCGCCGGCTTTCCGAATGCTTTACATCTCCTAATGATACTCTTGCCGAGGTATTCTATTTCACTGCTTACGCTAAGTGGTCGCCATCAAACTAGATGATACCCATGCGCTCGAATGTCCGAGTTCTTGGAAGTACCCAAATCAAAAAAAGGAGCATAATGATCAATCCACATATCTTCCGCCAGTATGATATCCGCGGCGTGGCGGGAACGGACCTGACCCCCGAGGTAGCCGAACTGATCGGTCGGGCCACCGGCACCTATTTACTCCGCAAAGACAAACGCAAGGTATCCGTAGGCCGGGATTGCCGTCTTTCCTCGCCCAAATTAGCCGCCGGGGTGATCAAAGGATTCCGAGCGGCAGGTTGTGACGTTGTCGACCTCGGTCTTTGCACCACTCCCGCCCAGTATTTTTCCCTGCATACCCTGGACGTGGAGGGAGGCATTATGATAACCGGCAGCCATAATCCCCCGGACAACAACGGTTTTAAAATAAGCTGCGGCCCGGACAGTGTCTACGGCGAAGAGATCCAAAAGCTGCGTGAACTTATTGAAAAAAATGATTTTGCCAGCGGCGCAGGTGATTTAACGGAAGCAGACATCCTGACTCCCTATAAGGATTATCTCAAGCAGAACCTAAAACTGGAACGACCACTAAAAATTATCGTTGATTCCGGTAACGGCACCGGCGGACTGGTTGCTCCCGAGGTTTACCGCGCGCTGGGCTGTGAGGTAGAGGAACTATTCAGCGAACCAGACGGCAATTTCCCCAATCACCACCCCGACCCTACCGTGGTAGATTATCTTCAGGTGCTGATCAAACGCATGCAGGGCGGCGGCTTTGACCTGGGCATCGCTTTTGACGGTGACGCCGACCGCATCGGCGCGATCGACGAAACAGGCAAGATCATCTGGGGTGACCACTTGATGATCCTTTTTGCCCGCGACATCCTGGCCGCGCATCCCGGCGCAACGATTATTTCTGAAGTAAAAAGCTCAGTCAAACTTTATGATGATATAGAAAAAAACGGCGGTAAGGGCATCATGTGGAAGACGGGGCACTCCCTGATCAAGGCCAAGATGAAAGAGACCGGCGCTCTGCTCTCAGGAGAGATGAGTGGGCATATATGTTTCAAGGACCGTTTCTTTGGCTTTGACGACGCCGTATACGTCGGCGGCCGCCTGCTGGAACTCGTCGCCAAAACAGGCAAAAAGCCGGCGGAGCTGCTCGCTGATCTGCCCGAGACTTTTAGCACCCCGGAGATACGGCGCGAAACCACAGACGAAGAAAAGTTTAAGCTTATCGACAGGTTGCGCGACTATTTTACCAAAGAATACAAAGTCGTCGATATCGATGGTATCAGAGTGATCTTCGACGACGGCTGGGGCCTGGTTCGCGCTTCTAACACCGAGCCGATGCTGGTACTGCGCTTTGAAGCCAAGTCTCCGGAAAGGCTGGCCGAGATCAAGAAACTCATCGAAGACAAGGTGGCCGAATTAAGTGTCTGAATTCACCCGCAAGAAAAAATACTCTCCTGAGGTGGCCGGTCACTACATGCAAAAAGCGGTAGTTACCATCAGCCCCAAGGACCCTTTGCGCCTGGCCGCTGAGAAAATGGCCGCCCAGCGTATTAGCTGCGTAGTGGTGACCAAGAATGATTGTCCGCTACGTCTAATATCCGAGCGCACTATAGTCAGATGTCTCGCCGAGAAACTGGACTTTGATACCCCTATATATAAAGTACCGCGGGGACCCTTCTTGATGGTAGGTCCTCATGACCGCGTCACTGTTATTCTAAAAAGGATGCGTCGGCTTCACGTCAGACGGGCAATAGTTGTGCATAAAAAAAAACTGGCCGGTATCGTCACCCAAACCACGCTTTTGGAAGCCTACCAACGCATCTTACACAAAGTGTCCGTTAAGAGTGATAAGCTGGCCACTCAAGCGGAACACGACGAGCTTACCTGGCTCTACAACCGTCATTACCTCAAGGAGGCGTTCCGCCACGAAATAAGCCGGGTACAACGTTACGGCGGTCTGCTGGCGCTGGTGATGTTCGACCTGGACCATTTCAAGCAGGTAAACGACAAATATGGCCACCCGGTGGGGGATGTCGTGCTCAGGACCGCCGGCCACGTGATGCAAAAAGCGGCGCGCGGCGCCGATATTGTCGCTCGCTACGGTGGCGAAGAATTCGCGGTGCTGATGCCTGCCGCCGGCACCCGTGCCGCACGGCTTTTCGCCGAGCGGGTACGTCAGCGCCTCAAGGACCGTACCTTTCAGCACGCGGAGGTAAAATTCAACGTGACCATCTCCGCCGGCGTCTGTAAATGGAGTCGCGAACTGAATACCATGAGCAAAATGATCGCAGCTGCGGATAAGGCCCTCTACCGGGCCAAAAACGCAGGCCGCAACCGGGTCAGGGTGGCGAAGTGAGTTTACGCGTGGTTAGGCTCTTTCTTCGTTGCATTCCATCATTCCTTCATCTAATATTTCCCGCGGGTTCAACCCCCTACGGGGACAAACCGACAGTGAACTACCACCGACCTTGTCGGTGGCTTCACAGACCCTCTCCCCCGGCGGAAACGGCGACAGTATGAGGAGTAATTCAATCGCCTGCCCGTAGGGCCGAGGGAAGGGTGAGGGGGATGA
>JAUXIB010000108.1 GCA_030621225.1 candidate division FCPU426 bacterium | reverse complement strand
GCCAACACCGCACGCAGTCTCTTATCGTCCATTGTGTTCTCCTCTTTAATCATTTTAATAGGGTGATACCAAACTTGCGAAGGGTAGGGGCGTATCCTCCTTCAGCAATGGCTACGGCGAGACAAGTTGCAATACGCCCCTACATGCTGTTTGTCCTTGGCCTGCCGAAGGGTTATCTAAAAAAGAGCCGTTAACGTCGTGTCGTCGTGGTAAAAAAACTTCATTTACCTGCCACACACCGCATATCATCCATATACCACGGATGCCCCACTTCGATGATCGGCGCAGCTTCAAAATAAAGCTCGATCACTCTTGTCCAATCAAAGGGAGCGCCAACCTTGTTGGTAACTGTATCATCCCAAAAGAAACCATCATCCGGGAAATCAGCCAGGGGGATAAATATTTCCTGCCACTCAGTGGTCAGCTCGCGGTAGTGGCGCACTTGTGCGGTATGGGTCGTCACCCTGCCGCCCTGCCCCCTGCGCGAGCGCAAATACGGAGTGAAGACTTCCCCGCCGTTCTTGCCCTTAACCCAAAAGGCCAGTGATCCCAACTCGCGTATCGAAGTCAAGTCCACATCACCGGTCTCCATGCCGCCACCCGCCCACCGGCGCGCTTGCATCGCGAATTGAATGGATTTCTTACCGTTATATCGGACGGTCTCATCCACTATCAGGCGGGAAGATGGCGGAAAATACGCCCAGTTGCCGGCGACAAAATCATCCCTGAATAGGTACAGACTTGTCGTCTGCGCGTCAGCCGACCAGCGGGAACTGCTATGTTTTTTTGCCGCTGCTCTCAATCGCAGATACTCTTCGCGGTCATATTCCCGCACCAGCATTACCCGGTCAAAGGATATGCGTCTTTCCGGCGCCTTGGTCCGACGACCCCTTTGCACCAGATAGCCTACGCGCCCCCAGTGGAAAAATCGCTCACTACGCCGCTGGCGGCCGGAAAGTTCTCCGAATATCTTACGGCTCGTTTCATCGGATTCCTCCTCTATTTCCTCCTGCAAATCACTTAATACGGTAGAAACCAGGGCATCGCTACAATCGTCAGGGATCAGTTCATCGGTCATAACAAACCCACTATCGGAAAAATCTGCCAGCGGGATGATTACCTTGCTCCATTGTCTGGTCATATAGACATAATGGTGCAACGGCAAGAGGTTTTCTGGCATGCGTTCCCGCCCCAGATTTTTTGTCTCCAGCATCTTGAAACCAATATCACTGCTGAGCCCTTCCGCGCTGCTCCTGACCCAAAAAACCAACGCGCCTTTTTGGCGAAACCGCCGCAGGTCCTCCGACGGCTCTACTCCACAGAAAGCTAAAGCGGGACGGATATATATTTCGTTCAGATAAGACTGCTTGGGGTCTACTATTTGCAACCAGGAAGCTTTGCCAAACATCGGCTGATTGGAATCCACCTCACTGCGTGCGTTTTTGATTGAAAAGTATTCGCGTACACCGGGGGAAAAACCATCGTCAAAGATAATAACGGAACCCTTCGGACGAGGCGCTTCTGCTCCCTCCGCCACAGAATCAGACGCAAAAGTGGAGCAAAGAGACCACACACACAACAACAGCAATGATCGCCGCAAGAGACTGTCTGAAAAGCAACGATTTAACTCTCGCGAAAAACGCGGAAACTTCGCAAAAAACGCGGAGAGCTTCGAATGAAAGCCTTTTGCGTCCTCCGCGATACTATTACCCTGAATTCGTCGAATGGTTCCGCGGACTCCGCAAAACAGTTTTTTTGACACCTTAAAGATCTCCTTTTAACTCCAGATTGAAATGATACCCAAGTATGCCACACATGTCAACGCTTTCGGCATCTTAACGGCTTTTACCACAACGACACGACGTAACAACAACTTAATCCACAGATTTCACAGATTATACAGATGGTTCTTTTGATAACCCTTCGGCTTGCAAATGACGCTCGCTCAGGGCAGGCGGCGGGGGAAATTCTTCGCTAGCAGGATAGCATTCTTGGTTTTGACGGTTTGAGGGTGAAGTTGGACATAAAAATTACACGGATTACGAAGAAATGATGGTAATGGAATCTGTGTAATTGGACTTTTTAGTAAGCGGGTTTGCGCATTTTGTAAGCGAGATTTTTGGGTAGTCTTGAGTTGCCAAGAAAAAATCTGTGTAATCTGTGAAATCTGTGGATCCAAGGACGTTCGTTGTGTCGTCGTGGTGAAAAAGACGTTCCTAAAAAACTTGAATTATTGTCATGCTATGCTATAATTTTGCTCCCGATGAAGGAATCATTGGGCGGATAGCTCAATTGGTTAGAGCGCCTGCCCCACACGCAGGAGGTTGGGAGTTCGAGTCTCCCTCCGCCCACCAGCGGCGCTGAAAGCGACACTGGTGATATAAGGCGAACTCCCAACCTAGAGGGGGTTTGGGGGAGAAGCTCTCCCCCATTAAATGAGGGGGTGACAGCGTAGCCACCCGTCGTTTGCAAAGTGGCGAAGCACCATAGGGGGAATCTTCCCCCTTCAGGGGAGCTTCGAAATTAGGTTCCGAAGCGACGGACGGGAGTCGAGTCTCCCTCCGCCCACCAGTGTCACTGGAAGTGGCACTGGATATGAGACGAACTCCCAACCGGCGGAGGTTGAGGAGTTAGGGCCGAGCTTCTTTGTGTAACGATATGGAAGCTCGGGTCATACCAGCGATTCCGAAAAGCGGAATCGCTAGAGCAATCGAAAATCGACATTCGAAATTAGAGGAAAATAGATTTTCGGGTGCGGTCTAATCTCGAATTCTTGTCCTACGAAGCTCGAAGAGCGAAGTAGGATCGATTCTCGAGTATGTACCAAGAAGGAATACAGGTGTTGCAATTTTACCTGGTTTGTCACACCTGCGAAGCCTGCCCTCGCGAAGGCGGGGGGCAGGTGTCTAACACAAAATGGATTCCTGCCTACGCAGGAATGACAACCGAATACCCTGCGGCTTGTCGCGGGGAGCTTTACTAAACATAACCCATCCATAATCAGGAGACCTAAATGAACGCACAAGAAGCCCTGAAGGAACTAGACAAGTTAATAAAAAAATCGGAACTGGTCAAAGCCTGTCAAAAAGCTTCCCCAGCCATCAAGGAGCAGGCTGCCAAGCTAAAAGCCAAACCACTGACCCCAGAGCAAATAGCGGCACTGGAGCAGAACGACGTCCACGCTAAAAACTGGAAGAAAATTTACGCCCCAGCCGGCTTGGATACCGCAAGAATACGCGAGAGTCAGCTTATCGGCGAAGTTGTCCTGCCGGTCTGTGACGCTGATATTTCGGTTGGTAATGGCATTGAATTACCAACCGGGATCTATAACTCTACTCTCTCTAACTGCGTTCTGGAAAAGAACGTCTTGGTAAAGGACACTTCGCTCGTCCATGCTTACCGCCTGGAAGAGGGCGCGGCCATAGTAAACTGTGGGCGGCTTGCTTATGATGGCGCCAGCGCTTTCGGCAACGGTCAGGAACTCTTGATCGCCATAGAGACCGGTGGTCGCGAAACGCTCACTTTCGCCGAATTGACTGTGCCCGTGGCCGAAGCACTCTGCCGCGAACGCGCCGATAAAGCCTTTCAGACAGATTATGTCAAAAAAGTTTCAGCGTACTTGAAATCATTAAAATGCAAGCTGGCGACCGTTGCTCAAGCAGCGCGTCTTTTGGACAGTGGTAATTTGATAAATAGTTACTTTGGCCCTGGTTGCCGAGTAGAAAACGCTACTTCAATCATCAATAGCACCCTTCTCTCCTCCAGCGAAGAACCAGCCGAGGTTAGCCATGGAGCGATGGTTCGTGACTCCATAGTGCAATGGGGCGCAGAAGCCAGTTCTATGGCTATAGTAGACGTCTCTGTGCTTACTGAGCACTCGCATGTAGAACGCCATGGCAAGGTCACACATACCATAGTCGGGCCGAATACCGGTGTAGCCGAGGGAGAGGTCACCTCTTGCCTCCTGGGCCCATTCGTTGGCTTCCACCACCAAGCATTGCTTATTGCCGCTTTCTGGCCAGAAGGACGCGGAAACATGGCCTATGGCGCAAATGTGGGCAGTAATCATACTTCAAAGGCGCCTGACCAAGAGATTTGGCCGGGTGAGGGCAACTTCTACGGTCTGGGTGCGAATATTAAGTTCCCCACCGATTTATCGCGCTCTCCTTATACAATCATCGCTTCTGGCGTAAGCTCGCTGCCTCAGAAGGTAGAATTCCCCTTCTCCCTTATCAACACCCCAGGCGCGATCTACCCGGGAATATCACCTGCATTCAATGAAATAATGCCTGGTTGGGTACTCTCCGATAACATCTTCACGATTAAGAGGAACGAGAAAAAATACATCTCCCGTAATAAGGCCAAAAGATCGGTGTTCGATCTTCGTGTATTCCGTCCCGAGATCGTCGATTTGATGATAGACGCGCGCAACCGCTTGGAAGTACGTAAACTACGCAATATTTATACTTCTCGTGAGATTAGCGGACTGGGTAAAAACTATATGCTGGATAACGCCCGTCGTAAGGGAATCACCGCTTATACCTTCTATGTACAGCTTTATGCGCTACGCACACTGTATAATAAGATAGTTGAGCTACCAGTCAGCAAGAGAAAAACGGCCATGAGCTCGCTTCTGACTAAAACAGGGAAAGGCGACTGGGAACACGCAAGAACTATTCTTTTGCGTGAATTCGGTCAAATTGATGCCTCAGAGGCAATGGATAAGCTAGTAGAGATGGATGAAAAAGTCGCGCAAAGCGTACAAATATCCAAAGAGAAGGATGACCAAAGAGGTGTCAAAATCATTCCTGACTATGGTATTGTTCATCCGGCTGCCGCCAATGATTCCTTTGTTAAAGAAACCTGGAAGGAATTAGAAGAATTAAAGAAGGTCGTTAAGTCTTTACCTAAAGGTAAGAAAAAATAAGACACTATTGTAGGGGCGGTTCGCAAACCGCCCCTACTTACGTGCACATAGAAAACATAATTCCCCCTTGACATTACAACAATTAGCCTCTCTCGCTTGATTAACAACAGCGAGAGGGGCTAATTTCTTTTATATCAACATATTATAATTCTTATCACATCTAGTTTACCAAACCAAGTAGGGGCATGTTACGACATGTCCCTATTAACCAAAAGGTTTATCAACCTGAATAATATAATCTCGCATTACAATACATCACAATATGCCTATGCCAGTGATGTTTATAAGCATAGAATTACCTGATAATATATTGGTTATCTCCCCCCCTGAGCGGGGATAAAAACAATACATTATCAACCGATCATTTAGTTAATGTCCGATAAATAAGGGACGATGGCAGATGTCCAAATCAATTGGATTCCCGCTGGTCCGCGGGAATGACAACCGCTTTTTACCTGTCACACCCGCGGAGGCGGGTGTCTAGGTCAATTGGATTTCTGCTTCCTACTTCGCTCTACGAGCTACGAAGGACAGGTATGCAGGAATGACAGGCGAACATTCATATGCATGCCGCGAAAAAGATTGATACAAATACAAATAGCCCCATTAACCTAGAACACAGCTTGTTCCACCACAATATATACGCCTGCATTAGATAAGGGCTGTTTATTGACGTATTATCAGCGGAAGGAGCTAGGAGTGATTTAGTGACCGCTTTTCTTGCGTATCCGATCTAAAACGGGGCAATCAGGTGAGAGTACTTCGTATGCTGTCACACCTGGATCAACCCCTCGGAGATTTAGTTCACCTGCTAAAGCTCTTAACGCATAGACTGAATTGGCTTCGCTATCAAAAAAACTTGAAATGTCCCCGCTGGCAGAAGATTCTAGCTGTACTTCGCTCTTCAAAGCTTGATAGACATCGGAAGTGATAAGTATGCCCTTATTATACTGCTTATTATTATGTATATGCGTCCTATATTCAAATCCATGCATATTCTCCTGAATATGCTTTTCAACAGTGGCGTCACTACCAGAAAGACGGGCGGCAGTATTTAATTGCGGCGTAATCACTACTTTTGTTTTTTCCTCATTTTCCAAAACAGCGTACAATAACTCTCCTGTGGTCATTCCAACACCTATTTCTATTTGGGGCATACTATCCTGCGCGACCAGCTCTTGAAGTTTATTCTCTACAACTCTCGCATTGAGTTTTTCCTGGGGAAGCTGGCTCAATTCTGCCAGCAGCCTTCGAAGTTCCTCAGAAATGCCATTTCCTCCCTTTTTCTGGAACTTCTCTATGGATTTCTTGCGGGTTGGGTCTATTTCCATCTTCTTGGCCTCGCCGATTAACAGACGTATTTTTCGTCTTACTTCCTCAAATGCCTGTGAGCGAAGCTTGGCAAACGCTCCTTGAATCTGATAAGCGGCACTGACAGCGGCTTTGGCGGACTGATAATGCGCCGCATAACCATCTCCAGCAAAATAGATGCGGCCGCCATGATATTTACTGGATATCTCATCAACGGCTGCCAGATATGGCGTAAGGAAAGAGGCGGTATCACTGGTTAACCGCATCGAAGTATCCGTAGAACCACGTAAATCAGCAAAAAGAAAGATTCGATCTCGTCGCTCGCTCGAGATGCCCGAATAAATGCTTCCTTGAGGCACAAAACGGATAACCTTCCCCTCCTCATAAGCATTAAGAATGAACTGCATTGTGTTGTCATCATAGCCGCGATAACAAACCCGGCGCCAGTCATCATCCTCGCCCTCAACCGTTGACACTTGACCCATACGCCAGAGTTTCAAATTCTTTAGCTGGCCGGCTACTTTGGGATCTGATCCATAAGTCTTTCGCAAACAGCGAAAACCGTAAAACATCTCTATAAAACGACAGTATCCCGGAAGCATCTCTTCTAATAACGGCAGGAGTTCGTTGGGGCGAATTTTCTTTCGCAGCCGCTTACTGGCCGCTTCCAGAAGATGTAGCGCCCAATCTTCAAGTTGCTTATCGCGCCGGTATTTTTTCAGTTCCTTACGGTTGCATAATACGTCCGGCAACCGGCGCGGATAGCAAAGCAGGTGAAGAAGCTCTTTGGAAGGAAACTTCCCCTTGATCAGCTCTTGTATAATGCGTTGCCGGATACGCGCCGCCTCAAAGGGCAGACGGATCTCATTGAACTCGTTCCTTCTTTTTTTAAGGGCCTTCTCCAATTCACTGCGACTTTTGGCATGCTTGACCAGCTTCTCTATGTTCGGTGTGTAATTCAGCGCAGCCAGCTTGTCTCCATTCTTCATACGTATCCGGCTGGATCGTTTAACATACTGGCTCAACAAGCCGGACAATAGCCTAAAAGTGCGCCTGTTAAGCAGAAAGGAATTTGGCCGATCCAGCGCTTCCAGGAACCGGTTATCATCAGTAGCGTCCAAAGAAGTACAAACGAACTCATTGATCACGTATTTATACAGCTCAGGATTATAACTCAGTCCCAGTTTCTCCTTGATCGTAGCCTGTATTACCTTGGAGCGACGGATGTTGTCCAATGTCGTTCTGAGTATCCGTCCAAAATGGCGCCGGGCATGTTGCTCAAAGATCTTTATTCGTTCATAGTTTACGGCTGAGTAATCATTCCATATTTGTAAGATCAAATTGACGGCAGAGACAAGACAGAAATAGTCCAGCTTCTCAATACCTACCGCCCGCTCCTGTTGAATGGTATTTATCCGCAGTATGGCCAGCGCTTCTTCCAGTTTTCTGCGGGGACCTTCGTACCAGGCAAGAAATTCATCGTACGACAAGTGAGGTAAATCTCCCAGCATGTCGAGATAATGGCGAGCTGCTTGCTGGTTAAGAGAAAAAACCGATTTCTTGGTTTGCGAGGCGCTATGACTAGCGATATGGGCGTATTCGTGGATCGCTTCAAAAGCCAGTTGCTCAAAATTAAACATGTGGTTGTTAACATCGTAGTAGAAAAGCACCTGGTGAAAACGGTTGTCCCCACCGTGATATACCTGGGAAGCTTTATGTTGAAAACGCAGACTTATCGCGGGACGCTGCTCCAAATCCAGATGGCGATAGAGAATACGCGTGATAATATAGACGAGCAATATTAGGAGATAAAAAGATCCGAGCGCCAGCATTAATTCATACGAGCCAAACTGTTCGCTCAAATAAGGCGCCAGCAGAGGATGCGGCGGCAAAAACTCTTGCCAGACAAGATAAGCGTATCCCCCGGCAGATAACATCAGTAATGTGAAAACAAAGAAAACCATAGCAATGGAAGCTTAACATTTTTGACAATCAATCGCAAGCCTACATACCGGGACTCGCAGCTCGTAGCTCGATATTCGGGAACCGTTCACAGTATTTGGTCGCTGACTAAATACTAAATACCAACAATTAACGACCAGGGCCGGGCAAGCCCTGCCCCTACGCTGACATAAATTGCCTGTAGGGGCGTATTGCAATACGCCCCTACTCGGCACATCCCACATCCTTCGAACACTGAACCAGTCCCCCCCAGTTGCTC
>JAUXIB010000240.1 GCA_030621225.1 candidate division FCPU426 bacterium | reverse complement strand
ACACTTTTACTGGATCAATGGAGACGGGCAAGGGGGAGGTCAAGGTGTTTCTGATGCGCGACGGTGAGATTAAAAGGGTAAGCAAAGGCGACGTGATAGATGAGAAGTATATCGTTTTGGAGGCCGCGCAGGAGCATTTGAAATTGGCCCTTAAAGAGAATCAAGACATATTCGTGATAATAAGCTCACAACAGTGAAGGAGAAAAATATGCGAAGTGTGATAATACCGGCGCTAGTTGTTTTGTTGCTGTGCTCTTGTGCTACCACAATGGACAAACGGGAGCGCGCTCCTCAGGTGGAAGTGTCAGTGGGAGAACAAGGGGAGCCGAAAAAAACCGTGAGCAAAGAGCCGTTGGCGGAAGAAACACCGGAGTTGATGAGTTGGGAAGATATGTTCGATAAGGTGAAGACCACCAGCTTTCAGATCGCTCCGACAACTCTGAATGCGGCTTTTCAGATTATCTCGCAACTTTCCGGAGTTAATGTTATCCCTGGTGCTAAAGCCAGTCGCTTGCGGCTTGATTTTCAGATAAAGGATATGGACATTAGGACTGCCTTGGATGTCATACTAAAGGCAAACAAGCTGGACGCGGTAACCGTTGGCAAAAAAACTATATTGGTAATTCCTACACAAGAGGCGCGTACATATAGGACTCAAAAATCAGTTGTTTATTATTTAAAGAGCGGCAAAGGAAAAAAATATCCAGCCATTTTCAAACAGCTTTACCCGATGTGCAATGTTGTAAACGATGAGGATCACGGGGCGCTGATAATTATCGGCAGTGGCAGAGAATTAAAAGAGATCTCCAAAATGCTGGAGAAGCTGGATCGAGCGGAGGAGCAGGTGCTGATTGAGCTTGAGATATGTGAGTTCACCACCTCTAAGATACGCAAGGTGGGGGTGGAATCGTCAGGTGATGACGCCTATACCAGCGTTTTACAGACCCTTAATCCATTGGATAAACTGACGTTGGATGACTTCCCCGCTGTGGTTCATTGGCGCGGCGAAAAGGGAACGGCAAAGTTGTTAGCCAATCCGAATATTACCGTGTTGAATAAACAGAAAGCTACGATAAAGATAGGTGATAGAATTCCGCTGGAGATAACGACGTCCTCTATAGTCCAGGGCCAAGTGGCGATGAGCACATCCGTTCAGTTTGAAAGTGTAGGGATAACTGTGGATATAGAGCCGATCATAGGCAAGAATGGGCAAGTGACAATGGATATCTCAGCGGAAATCAGTTCGGTAGTTAAAACAACGAAGGAAGGCTACCCGCAGATAGGGACCAGGAAAGCTGTGACCAAGTTGCGACTGAAAGATGGCGAGTCCGGGACCATTGGCGGTCTTATCAGGGAGGAGGTCAGGGATAAGCAAGTCGGTATCCCTTTCCTGGTGGAGATACCGCTCCTGGGCAGGCTCTTTGGTTTTACTACGCATGAGACCGTGCGGGCGGAAATAATCATGTCAATAACTCCTCATATAATCAAGAACGAATGAATGAAGAAATTTGTCAAGACGATCCACAATAGCCAAGCTGGCCTCACCTTTCTGGAACTGGTCATCACCATGGCCATCATCGGCATTCTGGCCGCGATGGTGCTTCCCCTCTCCGTGCTTACCGTAAAGAGAACCAAAGAACTCGAACTGAGACGCGAATTGAGAACGCTTAGACAGGCGCTGGATAAACATAAGACCAATTATGACAATCACATATATGGCGAGAAAGTCGAGGGGGACAGCGGCTATCCCCGAACCCTCCAAGAGCTGGTGGATAAGAAAATACTCAGGCGAATTCCAAAGGACCCTATGACCGGCTCAACGGAATGGGGCACCAGGTCTTTCAGTGATCTTGCCGGAAGTTTTGCGACGGACGGACGAGACGTATATGACGTTTACACCGGGAGCGATAGGCAAGC
Organism: candidate division FCPU426 bacterium; assembly: GCA_030621225.1. GTDB lineage: Bacteria > Oederibacteriota > JAUXIB01 > JAUXIB01 > JAUXIB01 > JAUXIB01. Next base: position 1,328 of record JAUXIB010000240.1, on the reverse strand, counting down.
AATCAACGGGTCGTATTATAAAGAATGGTGAACCGGGTACCCGTGAGTTTTACCACTCACTATGAAGCCGGATTCTCTTTTGTCTAACAGGTCTTCTCTCATTTCCGAACAATGATTTTACCACGCTTCAGCGCTTTCTTGCCTTCTTTGATTACATAGCTGTAAGACCCCTCTGAAACATAGGAGCCTCCACTGTTTTTTCCATCCCAAAAGGCCATGCCGCTTTTCTCAGTAAGTTCGCGCACCAGTTCCCCCGACACGGTGTAGATAGAAATCTTTGCACCGTCGGGTAGACCTTTGAATTTCAGCTTCCCGCCGACCGCTTTGTTTGGATTAAAAGGATTGGGATAGACCACGATTTCTTCCATTTCTGGTTCTGGGGTGGAAGTGAATGTAGGAGTCGTGGTGCGCGTAGAACTAAGAGTGGGAGTAATAGTCGGCGTAGGTGAAATAGTCACCGAGACAGTGTGAGTCGCGCTTACTGTGGGCGTTGGGTCCGGCGGCGAATACCAGACATCGTCTATACTACCTACAGAATAGCCTCCCCCGATCACCCACATCTTATTATTATAAATTACGCTGGTGTGATCAAATCTCCCGCTGAATACCGCCGCCGCAGTCGATTCCGTCCAGCTTACGCCGTCCGTTGAATACCAAACATCGTTTTTACAGACCCCTGCTCCTTCATAACCTCCAATCACCCACATTTTACTGTTATAAGTTACAATTGTGGGTTCAGTTCTTCCACTGAACGCCGCCGCTCCAGTTGCTTCCGTCCAACCTATGCCGTCCGTTGAGTACCATACATCATTCACGTAGGCGCCACCGTCATATCCACCAATCACCCACATCTTGTTATCATAAACTACGTTCACATGACCACCCCTCCCGCTGAACGCCGCCGCTCCCGTCGCCTCCGCCCAGCTTACGCCGTCCGTTGAATACCAAACGTCATTCTTATATGAATTTAACGGAACATCATATCCGCCGATCGTCCACATTTTGTTATCATAAACTAAACTGGTGTGCTCAAGCTTTGCGCTAAACGCCGCCGCTCCCGTCGCCTGTGTCCAGCTCACACCATCCGTTGAATACCAGACGTCATTATACGAGCTAGAACCGTCCCATCCCCCGATTACCCATATTTTGCCGTCGTAGACGACGCTCGTGGGTTCGCGTCTCTCGCAAAACCCCGCCGCTCCCGTCGCGCAATACCAATCTACACCGTCAGTAGAATACCATACGTCATTCGTGTTCGTTATGCCATCAAGCCCACCAATCATCCACATCTTATTATCATAAACCGGGCTGGTATGACACATTCTCGT
>JAUXIB010000218.1 GCA_030621225.1 candidate division FCPU426 bacterium | reverse complement strand
GCAAGTCACGCTTAGCGGCTTCCTACCCGGCACCGTCTTCCTCTTCTCCTTTGACCTGCCCGTCTCCGATCACCTCGCTGCCTTCTGTGATTACACGCAGTACAGCGCCACGGGTACCGATATGCCGCGTGGTGAGCCAGGTGGAGCGGAGATGTTCGGTTATCAGCTCACCATCGCCAGAAACCGGCTGTATACAATTGGCATCAGGGTGATTTATTGATTGATGAGTTCTTCAATTTTAGTTGTCGGTTCAAATCCCGCCCCCGCAACCAAATAAAAGCCACCATATCTCATACGATGCGGAGGCCTTCTTCACTTTGTGCTTTCAATACTAGTGTTTAGCCCTTGATGAACGCACAAAAACAAGGTATAATATAGACATGACTAAGAAATGTATTGCGAGCACAAACAGGCATATCAAGAATTCAGAGCAGCGCTTGGAATCCTTTGCCCGGTCTGTCGCTTCTTCTACCGCTATAGAAGGAGTACATCTATCCGCTCGTTCAATAAGGACAGCTTCTAGCCCCTCCCCTCCTAAGACTTCTTCTCGTAAAGTTTCCTCGTCCGCCGGATCACGGAAATAAATTTCTCCGCCATTTTCTCGTAGTCGTTGTCCATGCCGTTCTGGATAGCTTGAAAATACCTCCTCCGGTTTCTACTTTCCATTCCAGTAAAGTCCAGAGGCGGCAGTCCAGCCTGTAAAGCCATCAGCACCGACAACAGCCGAGCGGTCCTGCCGTTGCCTTCACGGAAAGGATGGATCAAAACTAATTCCGTATGAACCACCGCGATAGCAGCCGCCACTTCTGCATCCGTCCGATGATTACACGGCGTATAATCCTTCAAAGGTCCACTTTCAAATCCCTTCATCAGTTTAGGAATATGAATTGCCATAGCAAACGGGAAGCCTCCCTTAGAAACGTTCACTTGCCGATACTCCCCAGCCCATACATATATTTTACCCAACCAAACTTTATGAATCGCGCATATGTCTTTAGCGGTAAACCTATGCTCGCCACTGTATGAACGGGACAATTCCTCTAAGGCCCGCAATTGCTCTCTGGCCTCAAGCCGGTCCATCTCGCGTTTTCTCTTGATGCCTAGAAGGTTCTTCAAGACCCGTTTGCAAGATTCAGGTTCATACAGGCCCTCAACCAATCCCGATGTATTATATCTATCTGTCCTACTCATTGCTTCATTATACTCTTTCTTCCTCACTCACGCTACTTTGAGGTCTACTTCCACCCATTCACACTCAAAGTCGGAGGTTTGGGTTAAAATCCGGCCCCCGCAACAAACCGACAACCTACTCCACAACAGAAGCCACGCGGTTTTTAGTAGGCTACCCCCTTGCCAAGGGGGCTTGGGGGTTGTTTAATCCAATTAAGAAACTCGCGCCGGGAGGATTGTCTCCGGGCGCGAGTTTCCACATACAGTGATATTTTTTTCAAAACAGCCCCCCTCCTGCTGCTAACCCCCTGACCCAGCGCAGCCACACTGGGACTTATCCATACTCAAAACGTCCCCCGGCCAGACCAGGTCTACACTATGCCGCGCGGGAACACGCACCACCTTGCGCCAAGCGTCGGGGCAACCGAGCTCGCCGCAAACCCGTAAATAAAACGCCGAGACCGTGCCGCCTAAGCTAGTCGTTAGTCGTTGGTCATTGGTATTTAGTGTGCGACTAGATACTAGATACCAGATACTAAATACGATTTCGCTCCCTCACCAGGTCGTAACCAAATTTTCCCTTGCCGCCCTTCCTCATCTTCACTTTGCGCACTATCCGGAATCCACACTTCTCGAAAGCCCTGAGGCAACGATGGTTGTGATCACCAACACTACAGGCGAAGACCATCTCCGCGCCATCCTCAAAGGCATAGTCCGCCAGCAACCCTATCACCTCGCTTCCATACCCCTTGCCCCATTCGGATTTCTCCCCGATGCAGACAGGCAGGCGCCGCAGATCCTTTTTGGGGTATCTCCTTAGCCAATGTTTCAAATTCATCTGCTGCAGCCAGACATCGCCGATCGGTTTCCAGCCGCCGGGGAACCCCGGGACGGTTCGCGAACCGCCCCTACATTTGATTTCGACAACAAACAGCAAAGCAGCGCGCGATACCTGCCGATACATCTGCCGCAATTCCTTGAAGTCCCAGGATCGTATATCTTCCCCCTCGCTATAAAAAAGCACCCCGGGATCGTTGTTCCATTTAACGATCAGATCCCAGTCCTCCTCGCTGAGCGGACGTAGGCGTACGCGGGAGCCAGCAAGTATTATGTCGTGAGTTATTAGTTTTCGATATACCATTTTTTGTCCAATGTCACACGCCGAACGTCTCCCGTCAAGCAACGTTCAACCTTTGACGGTAGGATTAAAATAGCCAAACTTTACCCCGGGGAATTTTTTCTTTATCCTGATCATCATCCCTTTGACGCCAACGCCCTCTCCCCGGTCCTCCCAGTTGATCGCCTGCAAATAATAATCAGGGTCAATATTCAGATTACGCAACTGTATCAAATCCGGGGTAACTTTAGACATCAAGCCCATAAGTGACCTAAGCTCCGCCCACTGGTCGGAAAAACCGGGTAGGATAAAATAATTAAGCGATAAAAAACGCCCGCTTTTTTTGACCAAGCGCATTGATTCTACAACGTCGCTAAACGTGTATCCGTTTGGCCGGAAATAACCATCGTAATACCTCTGCCGGGCGCTGTTCAGACTGATCCGGACACTGTCCAAACCGGCCGCCAGAAGCCGTGCCAAAGCGTCCGGCTTACTCGCGTTGGTATTCATATTGATCGTGCCGCGCGGCGTACGGTTACGGATCTCACGGATCGCCTTTTCCACCAACCCGGCCTCGGTCAGCGGCTCGCCCTCGCACCCCTGACCAAAACTAACTATCGGGCGGGGCGCTCGTTTAAGGTGCGGCACGGCTACCTCCACGATGTCCTGCACGCTGGGCGTCTCGCTCAAACGTTCCATCGGCGCCGGACAACAACCGGACGGCTGCAATGATATACAACCCAGGCAAGCGGCGTTACACTTTTTTGAGACAGGCAGTGGACACTCCCAACGCCCCAGGAACAGATTACGCGCCGCCGGGCACAGATATTCACAGGCACAGCGCTGGAGTTGCCGCAGCAAGAGGTTGTCCGGGCTCTCACTAAGCCGCCGCGCCGCGTTTTTAACCACCTTTTTCTGGTCAAAGCCACGCAATTCCTGCCGCGTATCTTTATCCGAACGAAATCCGGCTACATAAAAACGACCCTTAGCCCAACCCACCGCTGTATACGCGTAAAGAGGCAAACGGCTCGCCCCCTGCTCCCTCTCCCAGGCTGTCAACCCCAGTTGGGTATAAGCAGGAGCCATAAAGGCCGCTACCGCCTGGCTTCCCCGCTCAAGTTTGATCTCGTTACCGGCAAACCCCAAAGCCCCTCTACCCGGCAACGCCATCAATTGACTCCCCGATGGCAGTGGAATAAGCTCGCCGCGACGCGGCGCACGAAGCACGTTGCCACTACGTATGACCATCTTCAGTGTAGGATGATCGAATACTCGGCCACGTTTATCAGCATATACCATATTAGGTGATTCATGCATGGGAAGATTATACTATATTCGTCAAACGTCTGAAGGTTAAACGTCATAGGCGACGTTGGACGCCGTTTGTAAACCGAAATACCAGATACTAGATACAGGCTTTGAAGTCGTTCTCTGTGCTTCCTCTGTAAACGATACCTGCCCATCAAGCTCCCCGCTAAAACCAATAATTGCTCCCCTGATTACGAAGAGAGTTTCTTGCCGTTATCTTAAAAGTTTTCTCCAAAGTCTTTCCTCTGTGAACTCTGTGGATC
>JAUXIB010000136.1 GCA_030621225.1 candidate division FCPU426 bacterium | reverse complement strand
AAGTCCAACTGGACACCCGCCTTCGCGGGTGTGACAAGCAAAGACAGGTGTGATAAAATGGTTGTCATTCCCGCGAAAGCGGGAATCCACGAGTTTTCCCCGCTCCACTAAAGGGATACAGTTTTTTGGTGTTTTTTTACGGGAGCGAAGAATCAAGCCACTTCCTGATCCTTGTATTGCAACAGATACAGCTTGTAATACAATCCCCGCTTTTTAAGCAACTGCTGGTGGGTTCCCATCTCCTTCACCCGGCCCTTGTGCATAACAATGATCTTGTCGCATTTCTGGATGGTGGAAAGGCGATGGGCGACAATAATGGAAGTACGCTCCCGCAAAAGCTTGCCGATAGCGTCCTGGATCAAAAGTTCCGTTTCAGTGTCTATATTCGCCGTGGCCTCATCGAGGATCAATATTTCCGGGTCAAAAGCCAGCGCTCGGGCAAAAGCGATAAGCTGTTTTTGTCCGGCGGAAAAATTACTCCCCCCCTCCAACACCTCCGCCTTGAACTTGCCGGGCAGCGCGGAAATCACCGAGGTAAGGTTAACCGCTTTGGCGGCCCGCTGGATGGCACGCTGTTTTATGCCGCGGTCACGCAGACTGATGTTATCGGCCACGTTTCCGGAAAAGAGGAAGACATCCTGCTGTACGATACCAATACGCCGTCTGAGATCATCCAGAGAGAGTTTTTTGATATCCCGCCCATCAAGTAATATCTCACCCCCACTGGCCTCGTAAAAACGGCAGAGCAGACTGGCAATACTGGTCTTACCGGCACCGGTCTCGCCAACCAGGGCCACCTTCTCGCCCCGCTTGATCTCAAAGGACACCTCCTGCAAAACGCGGTCATCATCCTTATAGGCCAATGACACATCGGCAAACTCGATCTTATTTATCTTTTCGGGGAATGGCAGGGGACGCTCGACCTGCGGCATCGTCTCTTGACTATCCACTATCTGGAATATCCTCTCCGCGGAAGCCATCGCCGCCTGCATCTGGTTATACTTCTCGGCCAGAGCGCGGATCGGTCGAAAAAATAACTCAGCATATCCCAGAAAAGCCAGCAGGACTCCTATCTCCAGCTCACCGCGCAAGACCATGCTGCCCCCGTAAAAAAAGATAATTACTAACTGAAGCACGCGGATAATATCCATGCTTGGCTGAAATACGGCGTGGTAAAAGACCGATTTTAGAACAGCCTGCAGATGATCCAGGTTCAATTTTTTGAACCGGCTAAAATTACGTTTCTCGCGGCCAAAAAGCTGCACCGTGCGCATTCCCTGGATGTTCTCGTTAAGATTAGCGTTGACCCTGGCAATCCTCACACGCACCCGCCGCCAATTAGCCCGCATCCGCGTACGAAAATAAAAGGTGACCACCGCCAATAAAGGGATGATCAAGAGGGAAACAACGGTCAACTTGAAATTGTAAGCCAACATAAAGATGACAGCCCCCAGAAGAAAGAATATATCGCCCAAGATATTAACCACCCCGGGGCCGAACATCTCACCGAGGACATCAACGTCCCCCATCACGCGGGTTAAAAGCCGTCCCACAGGATTACGATCAAAATAGGACAGGCGCAGGCTCTGCAGTTTTCGAAAAAGCTGCAGGCGAATATCTAATATCACACGACCACCCAATAATCCCATGATATATTGCAGAGCAAATTCCAACAACACTCCGGATATGATCACCGTCAACCAAAGCACACAGAGGCGCAATAGGCCCTCGGCCTGCAGGGGAACAGCGTGGCGGTCTACGGCTATCTGCACAAACATCGGACTCAACAACTGCATCGTCCGACCGGCTATCAGCAGCAGCAACGACCAACCGGCCAGCTTCTTGTACGGCTTGAGATAGCCGAGCAACCGCCTGACCAACCGCGCGTCGTACGCCTTGCCGAATGTATCTTCTTCTTGGTGGTTCATTGTCTTGTCTTACGTTAGAGTAGTTGCTGGTTGCTCGTTGCTAGCGCATCATGACTACAAGCAACTAGCGACTAGCAACAGCACTATCATCACGATACAGCCTCCACTTCCTCCATTAATTTCTGTTTTTCCCACATACCGGCGTAGAGACCGCCCCGGCGCACGAGTTGATTATGACGACCCCGTTCCACGATCCGCCCCGCTTCCATCACCAGGATCAAATCAGCGCCCTTAACCGTTGACACCCGGTGCGAAATGAGAATACTAGTGCGGCCCTTAAGCTCGCGCTGCAATTTGCTCAGTATGCGTTCCTCGGTTGAAGTATCCACCGCCGAAAAAGCATCATCCAAAACAAGAATACGCGGGTCCTTGATCAAAGCCCGCGAGATAACCGTGCGCTGTTTCTGGCCGCCAGACAGCGTTACCCCCCGTTCACCAACGAGCGTCTCAAACTTGTCCGGGAATTCCTTCACGTTTTCCAAAAGCTGGGCGATGTCCGCGGCCCGTTCCACCTCCCGGTCATCAACACGAGACACCCCAAAAGCGATATTCTCTTTAATGCTTTCCGAAAAAAGAAAATCCTCCTGCGCGACAAACCCGATCTGCCGCCGTAATTCAACCAGGGGGATACGGGTAACATCAATACCGTCTATAAAGAGCTGGCCCGGCCCCACCTCATAAACTCGCGGGATCAGACTAACCAGGGTTGTCTTGCCCGACCCGGTGGGACCGATGATCGCCACCTTCTGCCCCGGCTTGATCAGCACATTGATATCCCTGAGCACCATCCGCTCGCTCCCCAGGTATGCGAAAGACAAGCCGCGAAATTCTATCTCGCCGCGCATGTGTGGCAGCCGCACCAAGGGTGACGTATCCTTTATCGTCGGCGTTTCATCCAGCACCTTGTTGATCCGTTCCAACGAAGCCATGCCTTGCATGATCGCATCTACTACAAATCCTATAGCAACAGCCGGCCAGATTAAAACACCAATATAGGCGCCAAAGGCATACACCTGACCAACAGTCATTACCTCCCTGGTCACGAAAAACACCCCCACCCCCAGCGACAATAACATGGACAAACGTACCATCATCCCGACCGCGCTGTGTAAAATGCCATGCTGAAAAACGACCCGCATACTGTTGGCCAAATATTCGCGACTCAGCTTGCCCAGCCAGCGATGCTGCTGGTTTTCCATGGTGTAAGCTTTAACCAACCTGATACCGCTCAGCGTCTCCTGCACGTGCGCGCTGATCTCGGCGTTCTTCTCCTGCAACCGTTGATAGCCGCGGTGCAACGGCCGGCCCAAAAACAATACTACCACTGGGATCAACAGCATCGGCGCCAGGCTTATGGCGGCCAGGCGAGAATTCATCCAGAACAGCATCGTCAAGGCAAAGGGCAACATAGTAAAGATATCGCTGACCCACAGGACGCCTTCCGCCACCAAACGCTGAACCTTGTTGATATCGTTGACCGCGCGGGCCATCAGGTCACCGGTCTTCTCCCGACCAAAATAAGAGATGGACAGCTTTTGCAGATGAGCAAAGTAATAGTTGCGCAAGTCGTAACCGACCCGCCGCGCGGCGCCGCGCAAATAGCGGCGGATGGCGTAGATGAAGACCCCCTGTACGCAGACCACCAATAGCATCAGAGCAGCGAATTTAAGGATTACCAGAGAATTCGTCGGGTAGAGGTCTTTACCCAGAAAAAAGCTGATGTAAGCCGGCACCTCCGGGGGAGGCACCCGTTGCGCTGTGGCTGTGACCAGGTCAATCAGGAAGCGCGAGAGCCAGGGAATGATCAATACCACCAGGTTCAAAGCGATATTAAACAGAACGGCGAGGACAATCTGCCGACGGTAAGGGTACGCGTAATCCTGCCAGAATGCGATGAATTGCTTGAACATGGTTGAGCATTATAACATAAAAAAGTAGACGGCATACGGAATACGGGGCGGGAATTGGAAATAGGAAGGGAGCTGGTGACCCCACGGGGTCGGTGTTTTAATATGCCCTTGGTTTTGATATTTAACTTTCGAGAATACAGAAAACCGGATACAGGATTCCGGGAAATATGTGCTGGCTCGGGGCAAGCTACTGTGCCCCTACTGTCATTCCCGCGGAAGCGGGAATCTAAGAATACTGGACACCTGCTTTCGCAGGTGTGACAAACTAGATAAAACCCCTCTCGCCTCTGGGGTGGGTGTCCCCGAGCTACGAACTTCGAGCTACGAAGCGGACCGCCCCCTGACCACCGACCACCGTTTGCCTTATTCACAATTCATAACTCAGAATTCATAATTCAGAAACTCCCTTGCTATCCTATCCCAATCGCATTCTTTCTCCACCAGCTTTTTCCCCCGCCGCTCTCTGCCATCCCCGCCGGATGCACACAACTCCACCAGCGTCTTAAGATAGTCGTCCAGCTTGTCGTCACACTGGTAACAATATTTCGAGAATGAAGCCAACTCCCCGTAGCGGTTACAGACTACGCGCTTGCCGAGCGCCAGGTACTCGCGTAATTTAATGGAAGAGCGTACGCGATTCGCTTCGCCCGGCGGGTAATAGATCAGGCAGCAATCCACCCCGGCGATCTGCTCTGCCACCGCCCGGTGCGGCAGATAACCGGTAAAGCGGACCGCCCCGGCCACCCCGTGCTGTTTTGCCCGGCGCCGCCACTTGGCCAGATCCGGCCCGCCGCCGACTACCAGCAAACCGGCCCCGGGAAGTTTCCGGCGCAATTGCGCCATCAAACGTAGAATAAAATCTCCCTCCGCGGCGACATTCAAATGGGCACTGTAACCGATCAACGGACCAGCGCCAGCAAGTTTGCGAGGACGCCCCTCCGTCCGGAAGACCCCCAGGCGCACCCCCTGCAACAAACGGAATGTCCTCTCCCGCGGCACCCCGAACTCGCGTTTGATGTAATCGACCAGCAATGGATTATGATAGGTCACCAGGGAGCAACGGCGCGGCCAGGGACGTTGCAGGATACGGATCAAGCGGCCGATCATCCCGGGACGGTAGGCGTGATCTATATCGTCTACGTCCACCACCACCCGGGCGCCGTATAATTTTTGGATCATCAGCGGCAAACAAGCGTTCGGGAACGGTTTAACCGCTACCGCCAGATCAAAACGCCGCCAAAAGGTAAGCAGCATGTTCCCCAACAGCGAGACGAGATAGTCGAGAAAGAAGGGCTGGGTATAAGGCGGATTAACCAGATAAACATCGGCGCCGGCGGCCTTTAGTCCATCGGCCAAGCCCTGGGCTCGCAGAAAACAGCCGCTGTCGCGGGGACCACTGGATATTATTAATACTCTCATCGTAAATCAGTATCTGGTATTTGGTCGTTAGTATTTGGTTACAAACTAAATACTAACCCTTCGACAAGGTTTACACTGAGCATGTCGAAGTGCTCAGGGCTGGTAACCAGATACCAACGACTAGATACTAAATACTAGCGTACAGCCTTTCCCGTCATCAACGAAAGAACCCTGCCACCCAGCTTCACGACGCCGCGCAAATTCCACAGCGGATCCGTCCACCTGATCTGCCGCCACAGATATCCCGGCCGCAAGATGGTCTTACGGTAGGCCAGTTTTCTCAGTTCAACCAACTCAGCGCCAGACAGCGTTTCAGTACGCACCACTGGCGTCTGGCTAAGCGGGGTATATTTTGACCAGTCCTCACTCAACAGCAAACCCTGTTCACGACAATATTTATACATCTCGGTATTAGGGAACGGTGTAGCAAAACAATATTGGGTATAGAAAGGCTCTATCTCCCTGATAAAATCCACGGTTTCCATTATGGTGCTTTTCGTATCTCCCGGCAAACCAAGCATCACCATCGCGTAGAAAAGCACCCCGGCTTCACGGCACCAGCGGGCAATATCACGCACCCGCGCCAGTTCTATATTTTTACCCGTGCGGCCCAGAACCTCGTGCGAGCCGGACTCAATACCCACCGCCAATTCTACCAGCCCAGCCTGGGCGGCCAGCCGCAGCCCCTCGGCCTTGATCAGGTCCGCGCGCTGGCAACAGACCCATTTTAGTTTCAGCTTTTGGTCCAACATCGCTTGCGATAACTGTCCCAGGTACCCCGGCTTGGCACCCAGCAAATCATCGAAGAAAAGGACCTGCCGCACATCAAACTCATCAACCAGCCAGCACAGCTCGCCGACCACATCGGCCACCGTCCGGCTGCGGTGCGGTACGCCGGCATAAGCACAGAAGGTACAATTATAAGGACACCCGCGCGAGGCTTGCACCATCGCGAAACGCCCCGAGGAAAACACTCCGGTATGATATGGCCGCAGACTAGGCAGTAAATGATAAGCAGGACGAGGCAGCGACTCCAAGCTGGGCAAATAGTCAGCGGCCGGCGTACTCATCACCTGTCCGTTTTCCAAATAGCTCAAGCCGCGCACCGAGGCCGCCTCGCCACCGGCAGCCAGCACGCGCAATAGCTCGCTTAATACTACTTCCGGTTCCCCATCCAAAAAATAGTCTATCCCCTGCGACTCCAGCAAACCTCGCCTGATATCCGGCACATCGGCGATGATCTTATTGCGCACCGCCAGCGGACAATTAACAGCCTGCCGCACCCGCGTCAATGCTTCCAGGTCTTCCCGTTGACAATCAAAAGCAAGGCGGCCGTATATAAAGCGCGGGCTGAATTCCTTCACCTTCTCCACCAGCGTATCAACGTTGAAGTTCTGCCCGTTCGCGTCCAGCAACATCACCTCATGTCCGTCCTTCTCCAACACCGCCGCCAATTGAAGCAGGCCCAGCGGAGGATACACCGAACCGATATCCTTATGCTCGTAGCGCTCTTCACGCACGACCGGGAAACCGTCTACTCTGGGGGGGTTGATTAGTGCTATTCTCATATTTTCGTAGCCCTGTACCATTCGCGTTGACACACTCAGGTACAGGGTCCTGAGCGAGCGACGTAAGCCGAAGGACTCGTAGCTAGTAGTTCGCAGCTCGCCCTGTCTGCCCGCCATGTTTCAAGCTTAATTATACTACGTAGGACGCAAAACTCACCACGTTTTCGAGCCTTCAACAAATATAAGCTTGTAGCGGTTTTTCGCTTATGTTAGAATAGTCTCACAA
>JAUXIB010000055.1 GCA_030621225.1 candidate division FCPU426 bacterium | reverse complement strand
TAGTCCATAGGGGCGATACTTGACTTCGTTGCTGCTGTCGACATAGAGCCGAGCACATAGGTTGTCAAATATAGCTATGGTGGCCATCCCGTCGGGTCCCGACTCGCCATCTTTCCACGTTTCTGGTACGACTTTGCCATCAATTTCCAGTTCAAACGCTGCAGAGGCGGGGTCGGGAGGAGGATTTTCTGAGAAGACGTCGGGCAGTATTGGCTCGCTCGATGCTCGGCACGCTCTCTTCAGCACTCTCGAATAGCCCGTCTTACCCGTCGCATTGTCACCGTAGATAACCGTGAGCCCTTCGACTGCAAACTCCAGCTCTGACTCATCAGGGTCCAACGCGTTGACGTTAGCAAGACTGTGCATCTTCTTGAGAGTCACGGGGCTTCCTATCTTGGCTGGACGAGGTATATCTGTAAACGATAGAGGCTTTGGCTTAGGTAGACTGCCCGGTGTCACGCCTAGCCCTTCCTCTGCCTTTATCATGCTCAGCAACTCATCGTCGTCGTTCTCCGTGAGGTTCCGCTGTAGGAAGATGCGTCTCATAGCGTCGCCCTGCCACGCCGGCCTGCCGTCAGACCATTTGACAATTTCCTCGAGGACGTCCATTATTTGCCTCCGGTTCCGATTTTCCTATGAATATGTCGAGCTGACAGCTGGGTTTCCATTAATGGGAACTCGCCGGACGCCCTGGTTTGCGCCGCCAGCCCAATATGTTAGTGATCTAGTAGCTTGGCTACCATATCATCCGTCACTGCCTCCACGCGGCAGCTAGCCAGGAACTGATCTAGATCCTTGGTGTCAAACACCAACTTCCTACCTATCTTGTAGTGGGGGATTTCACGGTTGGAAACCATCCGATATACAGTCTTGTCGGAGACTCCAAGATACTTGGACACTTCTTTCAGACTGAGCTTTGGCAAGAATCACCCCCTATAGCATAACCCGCTTCAACAACCACAAGATGATGCTACACCTGTTGACAACTTTAGTCAATTCGTATCTTCAGGGAACTTTGCTCTTGACGAAACTACCCCAAATTAAGCATAAGGTATATATAGAAAGAATGCACGCCGGTCATCGTAATCACTGGCGGCCTATTATCCGTGCGGACATCTTATTACCAGAAGGAGGAATTTACCATGGAGAACATCAGCTGCCCCAAACGTATCGCTAACGCCATCAGCGGACGATCGGTCAAGCGAGGATCACGTGGTAGGTACATACGCGTTAACTCACTCAAGATGAGACCGTGGGTGGATAAGCTGGCCAAGGAGTATGAGAAGCTGGGGATACCCCAGGCAAGGGAATTACCCGGGGACGGCGAGGAATAGCTACACAGAGATTGCGGCGCGCTTGCGATATTTCCCTAGGGACGGGATTACTTCTCGCGATTACTTGTGGGGAAGTGCAACCTAAACAGTTGGTAATCACTTTCCACTATAACATCCCTCCCAATCCACCCCTTCATACGGTAATTCTCTGAGTCATACTCTAGAATTTGACCATTATCTAAATCTAGGACCTTGCAATGTGTCTTATCATCTTTCTTATAGCCCACAAACACAGTGCCGCCAGTTCTTGATGCCAAGATCCACGCGTGCCCTTCAGCTATCGTTTTACTGAAAAGACTTCCAGCCCTCTTCAGCCTTATCTCGACATTAGTTCGAGCCCTGTTCTTGGCTTCTTTCTCTTTGGCCGATGCCTTGTCTATGAGCCAGATCTTCATCACCTTTCCTTCAGCCTCATCAATACTCAGATAGTTGTTCCTGTTAGAGACAGACCGACGATGATTATCTGATCCAGGCTTGATACGCTCTATTTCGTGGTCACGGCCCTTCTTCCACAGATAAAGGGTCCGTTTTTTAAACATCATCGCTTCACCTGACACCCCTATATAGGAAATCTCCTGCGAGGCGACATCGACAACAAAGTCATATCTTGGCGGCCATCGCTCTTCTTCACCGTAAATGCTTGAAATGTACTGGCTGGAGTCAGGCGACCAATACATCACAGTACCTAAATCAGCACGGATGCCCTTCACCCGCTCTAGGGGCTGGTCGGGGAACAAAGCGGTCCGAACCGCATTATCGCCGTAGCTAAGGCAGGACGTTTCTCCTGTAGTCATATCCATAATGCACTTTCGTGATCTACTGCCCTTCACACTCTTGTCCGTTCTCCCATAGACAAGGTACCTTTCATTTGGAGAGATGCTTTCAAACGAGACATGGTATTTTCCATCTGTAATGGGGATCAGCACCGGGGTGGATGCACCACTATCCTTCGAGCATCCTGTGAGGAGGATGAAAGCACACAGAGAAACCGTTATCAGACTGGCTATCTTATTAGTGTTTGTCACCATGTTGCCTCAATATGTTATGCCTGAGTAGATTTACACTAAGATAATGCTCGTTACCGCGATGCACAAATAGCTGGTACAGATTACCCTTATTGTCAACGCGAACTTTTTGTCGGATGTTTTCAGTCAAATATTCAGCCGGTAATTTATGGAACTGCAGGAGTTTCCCAGCATCATTATATTTGCAGAGGTTAAACACAGGTTTTCTTGAGTCTGCTAAAGCCGGCTGGTCAATGTAGAAGTTAGAGACATAGATGTCCCCTTGACCATCGACTAAAAAATCGTCCGCGGACCATTCGGACGACTCTTCCAAAGTAATATCTTTCATTTCCCAATCATCTTTGCTGTGAACCTTAAGCGTGTAGGGACGCTTATTTACCACATGATAGATGAACCCATCCAAACCTAATATTGGTTGCCACGTCTGCTTTTTCAGGGTGATTGAAAACGGTTTTAGCGATGAGGTCATCCAGTATGCATCCTTGTATTCTTCTTCACGCCCTTTAAACACTACAGTTCCGTTTTTTATCTCCATATCACTCAGCTTTGCACTTCCGTCTCCGATCTTGGGTACTGTGTGTTTTCTAAGGTGTTTCCCATTCCGACTATACTCCGTGATGACATATTGAATATTAACTATCTTCTTGAGTGTGTATGAATGTTTCTGCTTCTTCTCAATTCGATGATCCACCGTTCTGTCGGCCATCGATAACACATATATCTTCCCATTAGAAATACTAAAATCTATGTCATCATACTTGATCACCGCCAGCCGCTTACCATGATTATCATGGATCTTTAGTCTGTCATTGAAAGTATCCTCTATAGCTATCAGACTGCCATCTTCACTTACATCAAATTTTGCCGGCCCCAAACGCCAACTATTCCCCCGCCCGAAGTCGTCTTCGCCTTTTCCCCAAGTTCCAGTTATTAGGTGTATGCCAAAATAACCCGCTCGAGCTCGTATGATCGCTTGCCCGAGAGTTGTCTTATCGAATTCAGCCTTGGCAATCTCGATTCTTAGAAACCTGCTCGTAATGATGTGACATTCATAGCCGCTTGAGTCAACCGCGTCAATAGTGCATCCATATCCACCATCGGGTAATGGCTTTCCATCGACTTTCGCATCCCAAGTAAGAGTCTCTGTGACATTGCCCTTAGTCTTAACAGTTCCTTGCCACAGTATTTTGCTCCCACCGCCTTTGAATTTCACCGTAAAAACACACGGCCCACTCAACTTGCACAAGATCGATACAGGTTCAGCAGGGTTTTTTACAGGATTCGGTATTATAACTACTTTGCCAATAAGTCCCAAATCGTTCCGTCTTAAGTCAACAGATGTTGATCCGTAATATTCGGTTCCATTGCTATTCGTACCTCTTACCGAAATAATATACTTCCCATAGGGAGCCA
This sequence comes from candidate division FCPU426 bacterium, assembly GCA_030621225.1. Lineage (GTDB taxonomy): Bacteria > Oederibacteriota > JAUXIB01 > JAUXIB01 > JAUXIB01 > JAUXIB01. The sequence goes on along the minus strand of JAUXIB010000055.1, from coordinate 9,501 downwards.
CCGAACCATCATTAGTGCAACCATCCCATATAAAATGACCATTTCGAATGCTCAGTGTATCTTTTTCAAATAACCTTACATCTCCGCTTTCAAGATTGAATATACTAACTTTAAAATCAGTCAAAGGAAGACCCGCAAACGCAGGAACCTCGTATTCTATGAATAACTTATCCTTGATGCCGTCAGCATTAGGTGATAACGATGATGTTGGCAGGCCTTTTGAATATTTAAAATGTCCTTTCTCATACTCATAAAGACGGACGTAGACTGGGTGTGGATCGCTAGCAATAACTGGCGGAAGGCGGGACAAACAGACGAACAGTATTATAGACAGTATCTTTTTTAACATACCGAGTTGATTATGACATATTGGCACGTTGTTTTCAACTTCTCCGTCCTCAAGGGAATACTCAGCATTCGTCTTGCATAATGGCCTGGCGGCATAGCCGTCTCGACTGTAGTTTAGGCAAAGGATCTACCGGAGGAAAGCGAGGGAGAAATGACTACGCCGAGATCAAGACCTGCTACCATTCTGCTACCACAAGAACCCGAATGTGCAGAATATGGAGCCAACGAAGGGATTTGAACCCTTGACCTGCGGTTTACGAAACCGCTGCTCTACCACTGAGCTACGTTGGCACAAAGTGTAAGATACCAAAACCTGAAGCGTATTGCAACCGATAATAGCCCCGGCCTATTTCTGTGAGTAGGGGCGTATCGCAATACGCCCCTACAAAAAACAATTAACTTCCTTGCTTATAAGCCCGCTTCACTCCCCTCATCAGCTTATCATCCGTAAGCAACCTGATCCCCGCCAACGCCAACATCTGGGCCGCTTTAACCATCGCTGCCTCAGCCCGCGGCGTCTGTGTCCAGTCAGCCAATTCCCGGCTATGGCCGGTCACACTAGCGGGCGCCCGTAATGATATAGAAGGATGCAGGGCCGGTACCTGCTGGCTAACGTTGCCGATATCCGACGAGCCGCGGCCTCCCTTGCCGTCCCAGAACCCGGCCTTTACCCCGACTTGTTTAAAGCAGTCCCTAACCAGCTCCGCCAGCGGCCGGTTCGGCCGCATCGACGAATACATGTAACTGTTGACCCGGAACTTTACCCGGCAACCGGTCATCATCGCCGCGCCGCGCGCGCACTCTTTGACTTTTTTCAACAAGGTCGGCATGTAAGCATTATTCTCCGAGCGGATGGTAAACTCGCCACGCGCCCGCTCCGGCACAATATTAGAGGCGGTACCACCTTCCATAACCACCCAATGCATGCGCACGTCCTGCGGCAAATGCTGGCGCAAAGCGTTCAGCGCGTTAAACGTCTCCAGCAAAGCGTTAAGCGCGTTCCTGCCTTTTTCCGGCGCGCCGGAAGCATGCGCCGCTTTACCAATAAACGTTATATCCAAACCCCGACAGGCGATAAAGCCATGGTCCAACATTGTCCGGTCAGATGAGGGATGCACCATCAAGGCCGCGTCCACGCCGTTAAAGGCCCCGGCTTTCAAGAGCTGGATCTTACCGCCACCGCCCTCTTCCGCCGGACAGCCGATCACCAGCACGTTACCGGGCAATTCCTTTTTCACCGCGGCCAGACCACAGGCGGCGCCAACAGCCACGGCCGCGATCAGATTATGAGCGCAACCGTGCCCGATGCCGCGCAAGGCGTCGTATTCCGCCAGGATAGCGATGGTCGGTTTGCTCGCCGCTTTGTTGAGCTCCGCGCGAAAAGAAGTAGGCAACTCCCTGCCGCCCGGCTTGACCTTGTAACCCAAAGCCTTGAGTTCCTGACTAAGCCAACGGCAGGCCTTGAACTCTTGGAACATCACTTCGGGATTGTTATAGAGCTTGCGGGATAGAGCTTTCAGTTTACCGCTTTTGCGCTCGATCGCCGCCAGGGCTTTTTTCTCGACAGGATTCATATTATAATAGTATTGGTTTTTTTACCACCAAGGCACCAAGACACTAAGAACGTCTTTTTCTGGATAACGCCAACAAAACACTCCGTTAGCAGGAGCGCACTCTTGATCTTAACGGCATACTTGAAGGCAAGGCCAGACACCAAGGAACAAGAGGCACGGAGAAGGCCTCCCCCCCCTTTTTTTCTCTTGGTGCCTCGATTTTCCTTTGTGCCTACCGTTTGCTGTCGAACATCCCTTTCAAGACCAACAAGTGCCATCCTCAAATCGGAGAAGATTCTCCGCCGTTAACCCAATAAAGGTTCTCTTGGTGCCCTGGTGTCTTGGTGGTTAAAGGTTTTCAAAGGGTTTCATTATCTTCTCCAGCCCAAATTAGACGCATTAATTATAGCATTTCAATCCTCCACTCGCTATAATTCATTCTGTCAATTAAATTAGGAGAAACATTCATGACCAACAAAAACAAACAAATAACAGTAGCAGTCATCGGCGCCGGCAGTCGCGGTAATCATTTTGGTAATATACTAGCAAGAGAACTGGGGCATCTGGCCAAGGTCATAGCGGTAGCCGAACCCCGCACCGAAGCGCAAGCTGATTTCGCCGCCGCCTACGGGCTAAAAAAAGCTAGCGTCTTTAAGTCCTGGCAAGAATTTATCAAAGGCCCCAAGAAATGCGACGCTGTGGTGATCAGCACCATGGACCAGGACCACCTCGGCCCAGCCGTGGCCTGCCTGAAAAAGGGCTACCATATCATGCTGGAAAAACCAATGGCCAATACCCGAAAGGACTGCCAGACCATCGAGGCCGCGCAAAAGAAATCAGGCAAGGTGCTAATAGTATGTCACTCTCTACGCTATGCCAAACCGTTCGCCACGCTCAAAGAAATAATCGACTCCGGACGCATCGGCAAGGTGGTAACGCTTGATCATCTAGAGGGAGTGGCCTACTGGCACCAGTCGCACAGCTTTGTGCGCGCCAACTGGCGCAACGAAAAGACCTCTAGTTTCATGCTCCTGTCCAAGAGCTGCCACGACCTGGACTACATCTACCATCTCACAGGCAAAAAGTTCCTGCGGGTCAGCTCGCACGGATCACTGACTCATTTCAAGCCTGAAAACGCACCTAAGGGCAGCACCGCTCATTGCACCGACGGCTGCAGCGTGGAAGCCAGCTGCCCTTACTCGGCACTCAAGCTCTACCGTCATGGTTCCCTGGCGGGATGGCTACTGCCCTCGGATACAGATTACGACACCTTCCTGCAAACCCTCAAGGCCAGCCCGCTAAATCGTTGCGTCTACCGTTGTGATAACAACGTAGTCGACCATCAGGTAGTGCTGATCGAGATGGAGGACGGTGTGACCGCCTCCTTTACCATGACCGCGTTTACGCAAAACTGTAGTCGCCAGACACGCATCCACGGCACCGGCGGCGAGATATACTTCGATGAGAAGAGCATCACCATTCGCACCTTCGGTGATGATAATACGGAACGCATAGAGATCACCCCGGAAACAGGCGGCCACGGCGGCGGCGACCGGCGCGTGCTGCACAGTTGGCTGCAAGCCTGCCAAAAGAACGACCCCACTGCCGTGCTGACTACCGCCCAGGAATCGTTACTGACCCACACCTACACCTTTGCCGCGGAACAGGCGCGACGGGAAAAGCGGGTAGTGGAAATATAATACCGGGGGTATTGACAAGAAAAAAACAGGCGGTATACTTTCGTTTGGGGCTAGGTCTTTGACCGAAAAGGACGGAAGGCAACATACCTGCCCCACCTTTCGTCTCTGCCCTCATTAAAAAAGCCTGCCAATGGCAGGCTTTTTTAATGAAGCACGGCTTGTGAACAAGCCGTGCGATCTCCTGTCTCCTGATCTCCTGTTCAAATCAAGTGGGCGCGATGAATCGCAACGCGAGACAGCTAGTACGGAAATATCGTCTCCAACGTCACCTCTTCAAACTCTCCCAGCTTCTTTAGGCCTTCAATGTCCGCCGTATCCCTATTGCCCAGAATAGCAATAGTCATCGGCCTGCCCTTAAAACGGGCCGCGAATTTCTCCAGAGAAGAGCGCTGGAAACGCAGTACCTTCTCAAAATCCCCCGGCCCGGGGTCTCCGCCCGCTATGCCCAGATCCCGCCAGCCAAGCACCGTGCCCGGCACCGCGCGGAACCCCACCCGCTCGGTACGATAAGCCTGCTCTATCGCCTGGGCCGTTTCCCGAAAGCGCTCCGCGGACATCGGCGGCTGCCGCATCAACCTCAGCAGCAACCCGGCCGCTTCCACCGTCTTGTCAGCCTGCGTATGCACCACCCCGTAGATCAGGTTCTCATCGCCTTGCCAGTCGCCCGGCAGATAAGCCCCGCCGGCCAGGTAGGCCAAGGCGCGAGCCTCGCGGATCTCCTGAAATATCAACCCGCTCATACCACCGCCCAAATACTCGCTAAAAAACAGGTAGTCCACTATTCGCCGCGGCTCTACCAACTCATCACCCGCGAGTATCGCCACCTGCGACTGTATCATTTCGCGGTGCGCGAAAAGAATACGCACCTTTTCCGGCCTGAGAAACCTATCCGACGCGTAAGCGGGCGGCGGCTTATAGGCCGTGTCCTTCTCCGCCAATAGCGCCAACACCTCTTTCGCCGGCCGCTTGCCTACATAGAGCACGTCCCGCTGATATCCCCAAAGTCCGGCTAGCAGTTCCTTCAACTCATCGGTTTCCAGCGCCTCCAGTTCCTGATTGCTAAGCTCGTTCAGCACCTTGCTCTTATCGCCCCGGATAGCATAGGAGCGCAGCGCGTAGTGTATGCTAGCCGGGTCCTTCTTGGCGTCCTCACGGTCGCCGATCACTATCCGCACCAGTTCCCCCAGTGTCCCCTGCTTGATATGCGGCGCGCGAAACCTGAGCAAACCCAGCGCCAAGGCCTGCTCCAGTTTTTCCTCCAGACCGCTCAGGCTTACATGGCAAGAACGATCATCACTGCTAAAGGACATGGTGATACCATGCCGGTAGAGCTCCTTTTTAAACTTCTCAGCGGTCAACTCCCCCGCCCCGGCATAGCCCAGCAGGCCCAGCGCCGCGGCCAGCCGCCTCTCCCGGCGTTCGCCTATCTTGAAGCAGAAGCTAAGCGAGAAAAGATCGTTGATCGGGTTTTCCCCCGTGTAAAGCGTCCCCCACTCCGCCGCGTGAACTGTGTAATCCCTTCCCTCTTTAAGCCAGCGCGGCGCTAGCGGACCTGAGCTCGTCCCCACTATCTCCGAGAAGAACTCTGACTGGCGGCTGGGATCAATGTTGAGCTCGCTGAAGCCCGGTTTCTCTATCTTGGGTATTTGTGGTTTCCCCTGCCGTCTATAGGCAATGACACAGTTGCCGCCAATATATTCGCGCGCCACCCGCGTCACATCTTCCTTGCTCACCGCGCGGAACCTGTCCATCCGCTCCACCGCGTGTTCCCATTCCTCAAAAGAAGCGAACGAAGAGGCCATCGCCATCACCCGCGACTTGTTAGACTCCAACTTCATCTTTTCGCTTATCTCAAAGTCAGTGATTATCGCCTTGATATCGTCCTCGCTGAACTCGCCGCCTTTAACCTTTTCCACCGCTTGAAGCAGCAGCCCTTCCGCCTCTTCAAGCGTCTGACCGGCCTTGGGCAGCGCCCACATCTGCCAGGAGCCGGCGTCGTTATACTGCAGCGGGTAACTGCCCGCCGCTTTGAGCTGCTGGGCCTGCACCAGCTCAAGGTTGATAATACCACTGGTGGAATTATCCATCAGCATATCCATCACCGCCAGCGCCGCCGAATCAGGATGAAGCTTCCCTACCGTCTGCCAGGCGATCATCAGCTTCTCTTCCGCCTCGTATTTGACTTCTACTCGCTCTACCCCCGCGGGCAGAGACAGCTCTCGCCCTGCGAGCTTGGGCAACGGCTTGGCAACCCAGGAACCGAAGTACTTCTTTATCAGCTTGAGCATCTCCCGTGGATGAAAATCTCCCGAGAGCGCAATGGCCATATTATTGGGGACGTAGTGATCCTCATAAAAGTCTATCATCCGCGAGAGCGAAGGGTTCTTCAGGTGCTCTATTTCCCCCAGCGTAGTAGAGTAACCATACGGGTGCCCCTGGTACAGCGCGCGGCCCAGGGCTTCGTTGAGAATGCGCTCGGCATTATCCAGCGCGCGATTTTTTTCCTCGAAAACAGTCTCCAGCTCGGTATTAAAAAGCCGGAAGACCGGTTCGGCAAAACGGTCCGACTCCAATCTCGCCCAGGCCTCGGCCCGGTTAGCCGGCATATCACAAACGTACATCGTGTATTCTTTACCGGTAAAAGCATTCACCCCGTCAAAGCCCATTACCCGGTAAGCCTTGTCCATTTCGTTGGGTATCGCATACGCTACCGCCTTGGCATTCTCGCGGTCTATCTCTGCGTAGAGTTCCTTTCGCTTCATCACGTCACCTGTGGCGAAGAGCTCATCGTAGAGCTCGCGTATCTTGTCGAGATGGGGCTGCTCCTGCTCGTAGTCAAGCGTACCCATCTTCTTTGTCCCCTTGAAAAGCATATGCTCCTGGTAATGGGCCATACCTGTCAGATCGGCCGGGTCCTGCGCGCTACCCGCGCGCACAACGATCCAGGCGGCAACACGCGGTTCCTGGTGATTGGGGCTGAGATAAATGGTCAGGCCGTTTTTCAGGCGGTGTATCGTCGTTTGCAGCATGTCGCCGGCAAGCGGTTTCTTAACGGTAGCGGGAATAGCCGGCGGCGATGCCAAACAGGTCAGCGGTATTAACAACCCATAGGCGCATAGCGATACGAATACTATTAGTTTTTTCATTGCCATCTCCTTGTGTAAGAAGAATGGTATTACATCAGGGGGAGTAAAGCAACTGAATTGGAAATAGAGACGGAGCAAAAAGGGAACGGAAAGGACATCGTGACCCCCTTCAAAAAAAGAACCTCTACCGGTTATTCCCGCGCCAGATACAACGAAAGTCTTCTACCACTAAGACACCAAGACACGGAGGAACACCCTCTCTTGGATAACGGCTACAGACTCTCTTCGATTACCAGGAGAACAATTATTGGTTTTACCGGAATATTTGAAGGTTAGGCCAGGCACAAAGGTACAAGAGGCACAAAGCGCCCCTTCGACAAACTCACTCCTTTGCTTAAGCGACGACGAATATGCCCCCACTTGGTGTCTCGATTTTCCTTCGTGCCTACCATTTGCCTTCAAGTGTTCCTTTCAAGATTAATAAGTGCTCCCCTCCCAGCGGAGAGTGGTCTCGCCGTTAACCAAGGAAATTTTTCTTGGTGTCTTGGTGTCTTGGTGGTGAAGAGCCGTTTTTGGTGCTTTCTTGGTCCTGCGGGGGGTCACCATCTCTCTTCCCATTTCCAAGGGGCGGGGCAAAATGGATTGACAGGAAGACAGAGTAATGTTAACATCAAAATCCTCCTCGCCGGGATAGCTCAGTTGGTAGAGCAGTGGCCTGAAAAGCCATGTGTCCTCAGTTCAATTCTGAGTCCCGGCACCAGTCTTCGTCTCGGGAATCTTCCTAAATATCTCAAAGGATGATTCCCTCGGCTTCCGCCTTCGCTAAAGCTATGGCGGACAAGACGACTGGCATGCCACTGGCATAAAAGATTCCCGGGACGAAGACTGCCCGTCGTAGCGTGTGGTTCTCTCCTCTGAAGTAGTGAGAATAGAACCGCAAACGAAGACGGGCATACGACTGGCATGCCATTAGCATGAAGGATTCCCGAGACGAAGACTGGCATTACAAAAGGGGGATATAATGCATCACGTCTATCTCCTCAGAAGCATTCCTTGGCCAAAGCATAAGTATGTTGGCGTCACTAACAACGTCAGAAGGCGTTTACAAGAGCACAACCGTGGTATCTGTCCTCACACCAAGAAGAACAAGCCCTGGGAACTAATCGCCTACGTTACCTTCAAAGACAAGCGGAAGGCCATCGAGTTTGAGAGCTATCTAAAAACCAGCTCCGGTCGATCATTCAGCTCGCGCCATTTCTGGTAACTTGGTGTGAAATTGATTATTAGTCCATGTAACGGGATATTTCAGGGGGAAAGAATACTTCTGCCCTTGGCGCACACACACGAAACCCTATTTTAAGAGGGCACTGAAAACTGTCAATGAGGAAAAAGTGGCCCGGATAGTAGCATGTCAAATTGAGGAGTCAGTTGCCTTTGGCGGACGCAGCTTTGGGGCGGCTATGCTTAGCCATCTCAACAAAATTCACTGGATTCAGATGAAGAGGAGCATACCCCGCTCTCCTGGACAAATCCGCAACTGCTTCGCGCACATACGGGAACATTATCGCTGGTCCGTTGATTGCTCCGATTGTTTTGATGTGTGCCTTACTTGGCTTCCCCTCTAATATAAATACTCCTTCACTCTCAATGTTGAAGAAAAATGGAATGTTCCCTATTGTGCATGCCGCTTTAAGCTTTACCAATAGCTTTTTGTGGTTCGCGTCGTAATCTGGGCGAATAGATATATTAGTATTGAAAGCAATTTCCTCATTTTTCTTCAGCTTGAACTTTGCGTTAATATAAAAGGACACGCTCGCAATTCTAAGTGCCTTAATTGTAAAGCGCGGAGCTTTAAGCGGCTTGGCCATTTGCTTCTCTCCCTCTGTTAGGCAAGTTGGTGGAAGCTCGCTGGTAAACGTAATCATACATAACTTCTCCAGACCAAACATTCCGCCCGTTAATATGGTACTTTGGTGCGCTTTCGCGATCCTCCTTTACATGTTCAAGCAGGGCCGGACATAAGCGTAAAGAGCGCAAATATGCGTCCGCCAACCTGCTCTGAGCTACCGTTCCGTTTTCATAACGCGTGAAGGTTTTTTTAGCTACACATAGCTCCCGAGCTAGTTCTGCCTGTGACATTTTCAAGGACGCACGTATGCTTTTGATTTCATCAGGAGTAAGTAGACGATCGACTTTTCGCCTATGGTTTACAAGCAACTTGTCCGCCCGTTTTAGCGTGCACGGGTCCGGTATTCCTTCCTTGCATACACTGCACACATGGGAAACAAAATTTTCTATGACGCAATTAGTCCCTTTGTAATCAAAAGAAACCTTCGCTGTTTTTTTTCGGAGTTTTCCGCCACCGCAAATGGGACACTTTTCTCCATTTCGATACATGCTTTCCTCGCTTTCTTCCGCTTTGCTCATATAAATTGCTTGAAACTAATCACAATAACCATACCCCTCTTCGACTCTTCCTGGAGCTTTATCCAAAGGTCAATGCCCTTAGATCTTTTTTTGTAGATATCATGATAGAGACCTTTGCCGCCATAACCTTTGCGGTTATCAACCAACCTACTACTAAGAAAATCGGCCTCTATCAGATCCAATACAACATCCTCAATCTCAGTTCTTGAAAACCCCAGGGCATTTGCGGTTCCTAGACACTTGGTCGTCGGAGTCCATTGCCCTGCTTTAACAAGATGCTGCAAGTGCGCCAGATTATAACGTGGTTGCGGCTTCGCCTTTGGTGAATTGGGACACAAGTATAAATACCTCTCAGAATAGTGTCAAGCATAAAATGGTATCATGATG
>JAUXIB010000192.1 GCA_030621225.1 candidate division FCPU426 bacterium | reverse complement strand
GATATACCACCCCGTAGTTCCTACCAGCTTGCCAGCCATAACGGCAAACACCAGCTTGCCACCCAGGTACTTGTCGCTGTTCCTGTGATAGGGCGCTCTCTCTAACCCGGGCATTGCCTTCATTATCTCTCTTTCACGTCCTTCACCGCCCAGCGCGTCCATTTCCTCGATCTTGACATCCGGGTTAATGGGACGCTCAGGTTTTCTATCATGCACCAACATCCACTCCCGTCCGCCGATCCAGCCGCGTTTTGTTAGCTCATTCTCAAGGACCTTGAAAGTGTCGGGGTCGTGACCGATTATCTTTCTATAGCTCACGCCGGTAGGCGCATACAGCTTTTCAAGCTCAGCTAACAGCTCTTCCACTTGGCCGGGCTTGCAGCGGCAGTTGAATAGCTGATTGAAATCGTACCGGTCCTTGAACTCAGGAACCGACACGAACTGACCATAGGGAGTATCAGTCGTATATTCCGGGACAGCGTAATAGCTGTATTCAGTAGCTGCTAATTTATAAGAATCTATCTTTGACATTACTATTTTCTCTCCATAGTTCATAGTTGACTAGATGAAGATATTTTACTCCACCCCCCCGTTTTTGTCACCCCCGGATGCTACCATAGAAGTATCAAACAAGGAGGCGAATATGAGCAAGGGCAAGTTGCAGAAGAAAGACTTGAAGGCCAGGCTGGACGTGATCGACGCCGAGACGAAGCTCAAGGGAGCGGACAAGGTAGGCGACTTGTGGCGATTGGAGAAGCTTGGTATGTGGCGCAAGGGACTGGAAGTTCTGCGGGACTATCCCGAACTGGAGCGCGATAAACTGCATAGAGGGGGTAGGGGGGTGTATGCAGTTTCTTATCGAATGGTAGCTAGAGTGTCCAGCAGGCACGATATGACTATAAGGAAGTGGGTCGATCTGGTGAAGCACGTAGGCATGACACGTGCCCAATTTGACCGCTGGGCCAAGCTAGCCGTGCCCGAGGTGGTGGAGCGCTGGAAGAGGGGATTACCCGCCAAAGCTGATTGGCAGACCAGGAAGCTGAAAGGATGACTCGCTAGCTTCTCTCAAAGCGTCACAATTCTTGCCCCGGTCTCTTCGTTACGCACAAAACAACATTATCTAATGCACACATCGACATATAAATATGCACAAGATATCATTGAGAGGGGTCATGGGGAGGGGGCGCCGCGACCAGTCACGCCGTAGCGCGAAGCGCGAAGACAATCCTGAGGGCGAATATCCCGAAGGACTCGCTCGCTCCTATGAGTGCTTGCCAATCACAAGAATCTTTGTAGGCTTCCAGAATTCATCCGGAGCACCTCCGGCAATTGTGTGGAAGCTATCCTTCTTCTGAATTACCAAGCCAGCCTTCTCTATCTCGCTTTCAATCTCGTCCTGTGTGAACCGATGGAAATACCCGTAGGCTTCGTCCTCCTCACCCGGCCCATATTTCTCGTTCACAAATTCATCACCTGGCTCAAGGGAATCATATTCCGCGGCGATATCGGCAGCTTTCGGGTCAGGAGGCAGATCACCGCCCCAAGGCTTATGGTCCTTCGCGATATCGTAATCGTTGTAGGTTAGAATGATCTGGCCCGACTCATTGAGAACTCTTACCGCTTCCGTGTAAAGCCGCAGACGATTATCCTGTCCCGGGACATGATGTATCATTTGCCCGATCATCAGCACATAGTCAAATGAACTCTCACCGAAGGCAAGAGTGGTGCCATCGCAAAGTTGATAGTCAATATTCATGCTTCGCTTTTCGGCAAGGTTTTTCGCCAAATTCAAAAGTTCGGGAGTAATATCAATACCGGTCACCTTAAATCCGAGTTCTGCCAGTTCAACGGCCTCCCGACCAGCACCACATCCTATATCCAGCACCTTCGCTGGTGAGGACATGAAGCGCTGGACCATTGCCTTTTCAGGGGGAACCAGTCCCTTCTCGGCATGTTTGGCATAGCTCTCCAGACATCTGGATGTCGAATAACGATTTCTTACTGTCTGAATCAGTTCCTTATATTCTTTCTTATCACTCATTTTCGTCTCCGTTTTGCTCAAAGAACGATCCAACAGAACAGCACCATTATGCTCTCCTACCTGACAATTGTCAAGGCACCGCCGCAGGCGGCGCAGAGCATTCGAAAGTCGATCCGCCGTCGCCGCTATCAGCCTTGGTTTGCACCCCCCTCGCGCGCGCTCCGCGCGCGTCTCCCCCCATCAAGGGGGGAGAGGAACGGTTGGGATTATCGTAGGCTATGGCGGACAAGTCCAAGGGTGACCCTACGTCGCTTCACAGAAGCTATGCAGGGTATACAAAAATGGGGAGATGCGGTAAAATATTTTTATCAACTCAAGCCCCCTAAACTATATAATGCCTGAAAATCATTGATTGAGGAAAAATAGTATGAAAAAAAGTGAATTTTATATAACTGATGTCTTTGCAGATAAGAAATATTCTGGTAATCAGCTTGCTACCTTTTTGAATTGTTCAGATTTGTCCGTTGAAGAGATGCAACAGATAGCCCGTGAGATAAATTTTTCGGAAACAACCTTTGTTACCTCCAATAAGCTGAACAAAGGTGGGTATGATGTGCGGATATTTACTCCAGAAAGTGAAATAGATTTTGCCGGGCATCCAACGCTGGGAACTGCGTATGTAATAAATAAACATTTGCTTAAAAAGCCGAAAAATAAAATTATTCTTAATTTGCGAGTAGGGCAGATTCCGGTTTCTTTTAACAAAAATGGATTATTGTGGATGGAACAAAAGGAACCAACGTTTGGTAAAAAGATTGCTTTAAAAACAGCAGCTCGAATGTTGTCTTTGCCAGAAGCTGCAATCGATAGTCGCTTTCCTGTACAAGAGGTGTCCACTGGATTACCGCATTTAATTATCTCTTTAAAAAGTCTGAAATATTTGAAGAATGCTTCAATTTCAAAAGATGATTACTGCAACTTTGTTGCTGGCAGCTTAGCCAGAAATATTTTGGTTTTCAGTGTTGATAAGAGCAGTAAATTACATGATTTGCGCGTGCGTGTTTTTGCGGATTATTACGGTGTGCCCGAAGATCCGGCTACCGGTAGTGGTAACGGCTGTCTTGCCGGCTATCTGATTAAGCACGGTTATTTTAAAAGCAATGAGATAAACATAAAAACTGGGCAGGGCCACGAAATCGGTCGCCCCTCCTTGTTATTTCTAAAAGCTAAAACTGATCGGGATAGTATCAAGATAACGGTAGGGGGGAAGGTTATCCCTGTTGCTTGTGGTGAGTGGGTTTGGGGGTCACACTTGAGGTGATAATCCCGAGCTCGAAGGCCAACCGGTAAGAGGGGGTAGGGGGGTCTTACCGGTTACCTTCAGAAAGGTCGCGCAAATAACCGGGAGGAGCCATCCAACCATCAGTGGTTGGGTCCGGCTGGTGAAGCACATCGGCAAGTCGCGCGTCCAATTTGACCGCTGGGCCAAGCTAGCCGTGCCCGAGGTGGTGGAGTGCTGGAAGAGGGGATTACTCGCCAAAGCTGATTGGCAGACCAGGAAGCTGAAAGGATGACTCGCTCGCTATCTCGCCTTCCTGACAATAACCGCCATTTCGTGTGACGTCTTGTTCAAGGCCCGGCCTGTCAAATCGGCGTAGGCATTGACTACCCGGAAGCCGCTTGCGGCGAGCTCCTTCTTGAGCTTCGCCAGGTCAAAGTATTCCAGCCAGTTGTATACAGTCTTGATACCGTTTCGTTCGATGATGGTGTATTTGTCCAGCAACACACATTCCTTTCTGTAGACAAACGTCTGCAGAAACTCATAGTACTTCCTCGCGGACCAGAAGCCGCCTTGCAGGTTCTTCTTGAACTGCGTGCCCTCCTGCCGTTGCTTGAAGGCAGTCTTCAAATAGACATCAAAGACCAGGAAGCCATCATTTGTCAAGCTTCTGCGGATGCTCGCCAGCAGGACCTTGCGTTGTGAGGGAGGAAGCGCGCAGAAGTCCTGGTATATCAGGGTGGCGACATCAAAAGGGCCTTTGGCTTTGAATTGCAGGTAGTTCGCCTCGATGTAGTTGATGTTGAGACGGGCTTTCCTGGCTTGTGCACGCGCATACTTGAGCGAGCGCTCGGAGAAATCTACTCCCGTGACCTTCACACCGGCCTTCGCAAACCTGTGGCAGTAAAGCCCCGGCCCACAGCCGTAGTCTATCAGTGATGAGCCCGGACGTATCTTGAGCTTCGCGGTAAGAAAAGCGACGACCTTGTTGATAAGACTCGCTCTTCTTGAGGCGATGTCGTTCGTGGGGTCCAGGTGGAAAGCGAGCATCTGCTTGGAGATATGCTCATCAGCCCAGAGTTTTTTGGCGTTGTAGTTCTGGAATGGGCGTGGGCGGGAGGTGATTTGTGTTAGTTCGTTGTATATGTTTTTCATTAGCTCAAGTCCTTCCACAAGACGCATTATGTCAGCTTACCTGACAATAGTCAAGGCGTCGCCGCAGGCGTGTCATCTAAACTTGAAAAGTGGACTCCTTAAGATGCCATAATCTAAGGCCAATTGCCAATAACGATTATCTCCCCCCTTGATGGGGGGAGAATAAGAGGGGGGTGAGAAACCTGATACTATTAACTTTATTTGCACCCTCCCCTTTATCCC
>JAUXIB010000038.1 GCA_030621225.1 candidate division FCPU426 bacterium | reverse complement strand
GCTGGGCTGTGCTGGGAGACTCGCAGTTCCTGAAGGGATACAGCCTGCTGTTGCCTGATCCGGTAGTGCCTGATCTGAATGCTCTGGATTCGGCAGGCCGAGCACAATTTCTCAAGGACATGACCATCATCGGCGATGCGCTTTTGCAAGTCACCGGGGCTTGCCGGATCAATTATGAGATCCTCGGGAATCTGGAGCCTGCATTGCACGCTCACGTCATCCCGCGATACACTGATGAACCCGAGGAAAAAAGGACGAAGTCGGCTTTCTTCTATGATTGGAATGCGGCGCCAAAGCTTGACCCCAGTGTCCACGGGGAGTTGATGGAATTGATCAAACAGGCGATAGAGAAACGATGAACAAAAAAGAAAAGTTTGTTACTGCTATCAACTGCATAGACGGCAGGGTTCAATTGCCGGTGATAGAATACATGAAGCGGAAGTTCCGGGCGGACTTTGTGGATATGATCACCGCGCCCGGCGCGGACAAGATGCTGGCTGAAGGGGAGGACAAGACCCTGCGGCGTAAGGTCACGGTCTCGGTAGAAGTGCACAGGTCGAAAGTGGTCGCTGTGGTTGGGCATTACGATTGCGCCGGGGCCCCGGAGATCAAGATCGAGCACCTGGCGCATGTCGCCCGGGGAGTGAGGCGAGTGCAGAGCTGGAAACTGGACGTCCAAGTGATCGGCTTGTGGGTGAATAGGAAATGGGAAGTAGAGGAAGTCAGCGGCAAGGGTTCGTTGTGACAAAGTATATCAGGTTACCATAATGCACAAAAACGCATATCTGACAATTGATGACGCCCCGACGGAAGATCTGAGGGAGAGGATAGACTTTCTGGATTCCAAGGGGATCAAGGCGATCTGGTTTTGCCAGGGCGACAGGCTGGAGGAGTTTCCGGACGAAGCGGTCTACGCGATCGAGAAAGGGCATGTTATTGGCAACCATAGTTATGATCATGCTGATTTTTCTAAGATCAGCTTAGATGAGGCAAGGGAGCAGATAGAAAAGACCGACAGGATAATTGATAGTGCTTATGCGCGAGCAAGTGCTTCAAGGCAGATCAAGGTATTCCGATTCCCTTTCTGCAATAGTGGTAGTGAAAATAAGTGCCAGAAATGTGACTGGAATAACGACCATGTCAAAGGGCTCCAGAAGATCCTGGGAGAAACAGGATATCGACAGCCGCGATTTGAAGGCATAGATTATCAATGGTACAGGAAAGCTGGTTTTGATAAATGTCTAAACGTTGATTACACTTATGATAGCTTTGACTATTGCCTGGCGGCAGGGGTGGAGCTGTTTGGTTATCGTGATCTGCCTACTGTCCTGGCCCGGATCGATGAAGATGTACCGGAGGGAGGAAGGGGCCTAAATAATCCTGATTCAAATGAGATAATAATGATGCACGCCTGGATACCGATCGACGCTTTCAAGGCAATAATCAGTAAAATTATGAGTAAGGAGATCAGATTCAAATTGTCTGTATATACTTAAATATTACTTGACACGCTCGTGTCTAATATATTATACTTGAGTATAATTAATTAGACTTATGGCTAGAGATTATACAAAAAATTCACTCTTGACCGGCAGTAAACTCAAGACCCTGGCTGTATTGACGGCGGAGCCAAACCGTGAGTTTTCCGCTCCTGAGGTCCGTAAGGTGGCGGGACTGAGTAAGATGAGCGCGTACCTTGCGCTCTCTGGACTGGCGCGTATCGGCCTGGCTGAAGTCACGCGTCGCGGTCGCTTCTTAACTTATTGTGTTAAGCGCGATGATCCTGCCATACGCTGTTTTAAAGCCCTGGGAAACGTCCTGTTGTTGCGCCGCGTGGTAGAGGAGCTGAAGTCGTTGTCCTACAAAATAGTGCTTTATGGTAGTGCAGGGCGGGGCGAGGACGACTTGAAAAGCGACCTGGACCTATTCGTTTTGGCGCGAGACTCGGAGGCGGTACATGCTGTTCTCTCTAGTTCTCGTGTTGGGCGGAAGCTACAGGCAGTTGTTTTCACGCCAAGCGAGTTTGAGGAGAGACGTGAAAAGGATAAGCTGTTTTTCTCTGAAGTGGATCGCGGCATTGTACTTTGGGAGGCCAAGGAATGAGCAACGAATACGAGGACTGCTTGAAACGTGGCAAGATCAAGTCGTTCTCCCGTGGGCAGGCTTTAGTTGGAAAGGAATTGGAGACGGCCAAAGCAGATTTGAAACGGGCGAGATGTACGTTTGAAGAAGGCGATTATAAGTGGGCGACAATACAGGCTTACTATTCTATGTTTCATTCCGCTAGGGGATTGCTCTATGATAAAAATCTTCGGGAGCACAGCCACTACTGTTTGATTGCCGCGATGAGGTCGTTGTATTGCGAAAAGAAACTCTTGCCCGTCAGTTTGGTGGAGGCTTTGCAGCAGGCCAAACGGCTACGGGAAGATGCTGACTATTATGATCGTTGGTCGGAGACCGGTTGCCGTCGTCTTCTCAATGCTGCCGAGGAATTGCTCGCCGCCGCTTGTGAGATTACGGATAAACGGAAGACCTGAATCCTGGAAACATCGAAAACCGAAGAACACCTGGGTGATCGTATCCTAGAGCGAGAAGGTCAAGCTAAAGGATCTTTTGCCCGGGGATGATCGTTTGTGGGAAGCGGAACGCACAAAGGGGGATAACAGCATGATAAAGAACAGAGTGAAGTTACACATACTGGCCATCGATACGGGTAACGAAGCTGATGCCATAAGGAGCGCAGCGGAGGGGTGGGCGTATTTTGTGACCGTTGACTGGATCGGCAACTCCCAGGATTTTGTCGACTCCCTGTCCAGTTCTCCAAACGCGGACATTATAATAATCGCGGGGCATGGAGATGAACGGGGCATCTGTCTGCCGGAGTTAGCCGAAGAAATAAAGCATAAGTATCCCTATGACGATGTGGTCACGTCGGAAGAACTGAAATCGTTCTTGAAGCTAAAAAACAATCTTGTGATTAATTTGGCGTGCATGAGCGGTACGGAAGCGCTGGCGAAGGCGTTCCTGGAGGCGGGAGCAAAAACGTATATAGGGCCAACAGATTATTGTGAGGGCGATGCCTCACAGATGTATGCTCTTGAATTGTTATACAACTATCACATGAATAAGGGGGACATTTCCTCTGCTCATGAGGTGGCGTCTGGGCACAAGGACGACAGGGCCATGTTTAAAATATTTGGCAAGGAGTGAACAAGTCACACTACTTGGCTAAAGCTTCCGCCTTCGCCCCCGCCCGGTATTATCATGAGATATTCAATTACGGTTAATACATGGGTTGATATTAAAATCGGCAATGCTCTTAAAGGGTTTCTTGCCACTGTCCCTCAGGACACGATCAAGAATAGCTTTAGCGATTCGTTGCATATTACTGTTAAGGGGATCGCGACGCTGGAGCATGAGATATCGTCAGCGGAAGCGAATGAATATGTTACATCGATTAAGGAAGCTATTGAGGGACAAAACGCATTCAAGGTTTCCGTTAGAGGGATTAACGAATTCCCCGGTCTTGTCTATGCGCAAATACACTCATCAGAACTGCAGCGTCTTCACATAAATCTTTGCGCTCTGTTACCAAGCAGTCAGCCTGAATATGACAGGGAAAAGTATGTCCCTCACATCTCTCTTTTTGCCGCAACGCGTGAAATGATGGGTACCTTGGCCGAGCACACTGACGATGACTTTGGGGATATAGTTGTAGACGAGTTGCAGTTGCTGCAGTGGGATGCTGACAAGCCGCAACACCCCAAGAATTTAGCGAGTTTTAAATTTACAACTTAACTGTGATACTATATCTAATGCGTAAAATAAAAGAGATATTAATTGCCGCGTATAATTTCTTGGGTTTTCCTTTGCGGCTGATCCTCTCGCACGAGGTGGTAAATAGGCTGGGGTTGCGGTCTTTGCGAGATGTGCGCACCGAGATGGTTCTAGCGCGCTGCCAAGGTCGCCTTTTGGATATCGGTTGCGGCGGTAACGAACTGGTGAAGAAATACGGCCGTGATGGCGTTGGGGTGGATGTGTTCGATTTTGGCGGCGGAGCAACGATAGTTAAGGACTCCTCGCAGCTTCTTTTCCCCGACGCTTCTTTCGATACGGTATCCTTCGTTGCGTCTTTGAATCACATCCCGGATCGGCAGCGGACGGTCCGGGAAGCCCATCGCTTGCTTTCGCCCGGTGGCCGGGCGCTGGTAACTGCTCTGACGCCCCTTGTTGGTCTGGTGCGGCACAAATTGGCCTGGTGGGATCTGGATCAGAAGGACAGGGGCATGAAAGAGGGGGAGGTAGATGGTTTGACTGTCGGCGAGGTAGAAAAGATTTTTGAAGAGATGGGGTTTCGATTAGTTGAGAGGAGAAGATTCATTTTGGGTCTAAATAGGTTGTATGTCTTTGAGAAAGAGGGAAAGTGATTCTGGCTGAGTCTTCAAAGAAAACAGTTCTGAGAAGGATATCCTTGATGAATGCGTGCGGGAGTTAGCGGTTTTTGAAAAGTAATGAAATACATCAGCGATAATATCCAAGAAGATAAATTCAAACAGACTTAGACGGACTTGCCTTCCTGCTCTTTCAGCCCTTCCTCCCACTGCCTGGTCAGGGCTTCCTCTTCCCCGGTTAGTTCCTTGTATTCCCGCTTGAGCTGGATGAAATCATCTTTGGTAGCGGCATCAGGCGCCGCGAGAGCTTGCTGGAGCTCTTTGATACGGACAGCGATCTTTTCTAATCCTTGCTCGGCGTTAGTGATCTTTCTCTTTAAAGCGCGTTCTTTCTTCCTAGCTTCTTTTTCGATCTGTTTCTGCGCAGCGCGATCCTGCACGCGGATAGCTTTGGTGGCGGCCACCTGCTTATCGCGGCGCGGCTGGTGGCCGGTCGCCGGGCGCTGTGCTCGCTTGTAAAGATAGTATTCGTAATCACCTTGGTAGGTGGCCAGCTTGCCGTCGCAGACCTCTACGATCTTGCTCGCTACCTGGCTGACGAAGTATTCGTCGTGACTGATGAAGCAGAGCGTGCCCGCAAATTCCCGTAGCGCCTGGATCAGGATCGCGCGGGAGAAAATATCGAGGTGGTTGATCGGTTCATCCATTATCAGGAAATTAGGCGGGTTACTGAGGATTTTAACCAGGATTAACCGGCTTTTCTCGCCGCCGCTCAACACGGATACCCGCTTGTCAACGTCGTCTCCCGTGAACATAAAGCGACCCAGCAGTTTGCGCGCCTGTGATTCGTTAAGTCCGTTACCGGACTGCTGGATCTCCTGCAGGCAGGTGTTTTTGCCGTTGAGCAGTTCGGCGCGGTGCTGGGGGGAGTAGCCGGGGTTGACCTTGTGACCGACCGTGCGTTTGCCGCTTTCGAAATCCAGCGTGCCGGCCATTATCTTGAGCAAGGTGGATTTGCCGGCGCCGTTGGCTCCGACCAGGGCGATCTTGTCACCGCGGTGCACGGTCAGGTCTACGTCCCGGTAGACGTGGTTGTCCTGATAGCTTTTGTGGATACCATCGAGTGTCATTACCTCTTTGCCACTGCGCGATGGTTGGGGGAAGGAGAAGTGCAGTGTCTTCTGCTCCGCGGGGATCTCTATCCGCTTGATCTTATCCAGCGCTTTGATCCTTGACTGGACACGGCTGGCCAGGCTTGCCTTGGAGCGAAAACGCTCGATGAATTTAGTCGTATCAGCTATTTCCCGGTCCTGGTTCTTTTTCGCCGCGAGCAGGAGCTCCTTGCGTTTTTCCTTCTCCTGCAAGTAATATTCATAGTTGCCGTTGTATTTCACCAGGGAACCGTTATCCAATTCCACGATCCGGGTGGAGACCTGGTTGATGAACTGGCGGTCGTGCGAGGTGAAGAGCAGTGAGCCGCGGTAAGAGGCAAGGTAGTTGCGCAGCCAGAGCACAGAGGTCAGGTCAAGGTGGTTGGTCGGTTCATCAAGCAGCATCACCTCGGGCGAGCCGAGCAGCAGCTTGCTTAGCTCGATGCGCATCATCCAGCCGCCGCTGAATTCCTCGGTGGGCCGGGAGAAATCGCGCTGTTTGAAACCGAGGCCGACCAATATTTTTTCGGCGCGGTGTTCTAGCTCGTAGCCACCCAGTTGCTCGAAACGCGCCTGAGCCTTATCGTATTGCTGTAATAACTCCGGGGAGTCCTTGCTGCCGGCATCCGCCAATTGGGTTGTCGTCTTGGCGATCTTGTGTCTTAATGCGTTCAACTCCTCTGAGAACTGTAATACCTCTTCGAGTACGGTATTGCCCCGAAGGCTGTCTATCTCCTGGCGCAGGAAGCCGATGCGGTGGCCCTTGCGGGTGGAGATATTCCCGCCGTCGGTGTCCTCATCGCCTACGATCATGCGAAAGAGCGTGGTCTTGCCGGAGCCATTTACGCCGATCAAGGCGACCCGTTCTCCTTGCTCCAGGAAGAGAGAACAATCGGCAAAGATAGTGCGCCCCGAGAATGCTTTGTTCAAGTTATGTATTTGCAGCATAGTGGATGATTGTAGCACGAAGGCGGGCCGACTTATCGCAACTTTTTAAATTCCCAAAAAGAGCGATTTGAAGATGGATTGGACGATGGACTTCCGTTGTTTTGGATTATATGGTAATATGGAATAAGATTATGAATAATAAAACGAATAAAAAAAGAGCAATCCAGAAAAAAATCGACCGGATGGTAAAAAGAATCGTGAAGCGATTTCATCCGGAGAGTGTAATCCTATTTGGTTCCCGCGCGCTAGGACGGTCCGGCGTTGACAGTGATGTAGACCTCTTGGTAGTAATGGAGATAGAGGGATCAAAACGCGCAAAGCAAATAGAGGTAGGGGTTGCCTTGCACGATATAAGAGTGCCCAAGGACGTGATTGTTGTGAGGCCGGAAGAAATAGAAAGACGCCGCAATATCCCCGGTACGCTTATACGTACAGCCTTGCGGGAAGGTAAGGTTTTATATGCCCGAGAACACTGAGGTTATCAAAGTAACCCGTGAATGGGTTGCTAAAGCCGAGAGCGATCTAAAGACTGCCGTTTATACCCTCAAGGTAAAGGATGAAAGTACAGCCGATACAATCTGTTATCATGCTCAGCAATGTGCGGAAAAATACTTTAAAGCTGCCTTGACCAATATGGGCAGAGATTTTCCCAGGACTCATGATATTGGAGAGTTGGTCGCCCTTGTGCCTGTCAAGCAACGACCCAAGCTTTCGCCAGAGGAGCAACGCTTGCTAACCGATTATGCCGTTACTATGCGTTATCCCGGAGATTACGAGCCGGTCACACTGAGTGAGGCCCGGATAGCGTTAAGACTGGCGCGCCGTGTGCGCACGGTGATCCGTAAAATGCTTCCCAAAGAAGTAAAGTGCTGAAAAAGGTGGTTCTCCGCCGGTGCTCTTAAATACTTACCCAATCCACCGACTTTAGTCGGAGGTAGTTTACTTGAACTCATTTAAAATATGCATAAAACCATTCAAAAAATTATAGTCTTAGCCCTATTAACCGGCCTTGTTCCCCCGTGTTTTCTCCTCTCCCTTGAAAACAAAGTCAAGGATCGGGTCAGCCTACCGGAACTAAAAACAGCGCCTACAAAGATCGAAGCCTTTGACAGGGATAATCCCTCTACTCCCAGAGGCATATCAGCATGGGTCTACGATTATAGCGAAGGCCGGATGCAGGCGATCCGCGACTATAATTCTCAGGTCCCTGATCAGCGTAAGTTCAACTATTTGTTCCCTTATTGTGGCAGTCTCACTGCCACCGGAAAAGGAAAATACCACCTTTATTACAAGGGGTGGTTAAGTAGTGTGTTCAAGCCCAAGCTCCGCGACTGCTTGATCCTGCCAATCGTTGACGGTTGGCACGGCGGACAATTCAACGACTGGACCAGGGAACAATACGAAGAAGCGGCCCAGCAAGTCGCGGAAAAGATAATCAACGATCCTAATGCTGATGGTGTTCAGATGGATATCGAACCATATAACAACAGCCAGCTCTACTTCTACCAGCATCTGGGTAAATTGCTGCGCGCCAAGGGTAAAATCCTGACCCATTTTCTCTGGGGACATACGCCGCAGAACGACCCCGCCATTTTCAAGGCCTGTGACATAGTAGTGCTATCTGGTTATGATTATCACCCGGAAAACAAAAGCGCGCAAGAATACGGAAAAATGTTAGCTGATGGTGTGAACAATATGCTGAGACTGGCTAGATCAGTCAACGGGAAACTAATGGTAGGGATCCCAGTGATGCCTTCTTGTCATGAATATGAATATAAGCAAGGCGACTGCGGTCATGTCGATACCGGTAACAAACAGACCGATTATATCAGCCAGGCGGTCGAGGTACTATGCCGTTATCAGGACGACCCGAACTATATCGGCTGGGCCTTGTGGCAGTTTTCTGATAGCGGCAATAAACCCCTGGGAGGATGCCCTGATAGATGCCCCCGCTATCCCGGCGGCGCTGTGCCGCAGGAGCACTGGGATCTTTTGATCAAGTTTTGTCAGTGAAGTTCAGGCTACAGAAGACAAGTTGTTTTTGCTCCCCTCCTGATATTGACTATTATCAGGCAATCCATCATAATATTGCCATCACAATTCATCGGATTGACAAAGGTGTGCGGGTGTAGGATAATGCGCTGTCAGGTGGTGCCGTTCACCTGTGCAATTAGTTTGTCTCATGAAGCGTGAAATCAAGCCGGGGGGCGGTCAGGCTACTATCACATGTATGAGCTTATGAAGAAACTGGGGCGTAGCCTGAAAGGTCCCTTTCATTTTATGTTGTCCGTTCTCATCCGTAAACGGCACGCGGATCTCTCAAAGCTGGACCCCAAAAAGACAGGCCGTATACTGATAATCCGCCAGCACAACGAAATAGGCGACGTGCTTATGGCCAGCCCCGCCATCCGGGCCTTTAAGGAGAACTTCCCGGCAACCAGCCTGGAAGTAATCGTCCGGCCCAAGACTGAGGAAATAGCCGGGGGCAATAGCTACATAGACAACATCATCGTCTTTGACAAGAAGAAGATCTGGCGGCGGCCCTGGTTGCTTGCCGGATTTCTTCATCGCCTTGCCCAGGCGAAATACGATATCGTGGTGGTACTGTCAAGTATCACCGTATCGACTACCAGCGCCTTATTCGCTTGGTTTACCCGAGCGGACATCCGCGTGGGCCGTGTCGAGGAGGAGATAAACCAGGTAGCTCACCTACGCGCCCTCTTCAATGTGATAGTGCCGCGTGGCGAGCCGAACAGGCCGCACGTTGAGAGGAATCTCGACTTTCTCCGTGCGCTCCTTCCCGGCGTCAAAGTGAAGAATCTCAGCTACGAGTTTACCCCCGTTGCGGCGGCCGAGACGTGGGCGGACGATTTTCTCGCTGAAAAAGCGCGGGTACTAAATCCCGCCAAGATGATCCTGCTTCACCCCGGGGCCGCGAAGATTACCAATCGCTGGTCTGCTCGGAACTACGGCTTGCTTGGCGACCGTCTGATCGCCCGCGGTTTTACCGTTTTGATAGACTGGAGTCCCGGTGACGAGGACGCGGTTGGTGAGACCCTGGCCGCGATGAAGCATAAGCCGCTTGAAGTGCCCTTGGTAAACCTGTCTCGGTTGGCTGCGCTTATAAGCAAGTGCCGGTTGTTTATAGGGAATGACACCGGTGTGCTTCACTTGGCCGCCTCGGTCGGTGCCCCAACACTGGGGTTGTTCGGACCCACAAGCCCGGCGGAATACAAGCCGCTTGGCAAGCTGCACGCGGCCGTTACCTCGCCTGAAGAGGATATCGATAAGATTGAGGTGGGCACAGTCCTGGCGAAGGCGATAGCTCACCTAAATAGCACAAAAGGAGAGTGGTGAAATGAAGATACTGGATCTTGGCTGTGGCCCCCGGGGGAAGAAGGAGGGCTCGATAGGTTTAGACAAGCGGAAAGCCCGCCACGTCGATGTCGTTCACGACCTGGATAATTACCCCTATCCTTTCAAAGATAACGAGTTTGGCGGGGTGGAGATGTCGCACATCCTCGAGCACTTGGCCAGGCCGCTAAACTGCTTGAACGAAGTGCACAGGATAACGCGGGACGGCGGTATGGTTAGGATAATCACGCCGCATTATTCCTCGCAGTTGTCATACGGCGACCTGGAACATTTTCACCGCTTCGGTTATATCACTTTCCTCACGCTTCAAAACACGGGCCTGTTCCGGATAAAGAAACACAAGCTCTGGTTTACGGATCTTTACAAGGTGACGGGAATAAGTCTGCTCGCGAATTTCTTCCCACGCAGGTGGGAAAAATATTTTTCTTTTATCTTCCCCGCAATGTACGTGGAGGTTATTCTTGAGGTGGTGAAGGACGCGAAGACGAAAAAGGGGACGTTGACTGAGAAGTATATGTATTAACAGGTTGACAGTAGCTAAAGTAGCCAGCTCACGCCAGGTAGCAAAAATAGGAATTATCGGAGAGAGGGTTAGGTAAACTATGGTTATGCCTAATTAAGACAGCTACGATTTCTTTCGATTGATAAAGAAAACCCTTGCATATCATTATAACGTATTATATAATAGTTCTTATTGGCGTTAATGCTATATATATGAGACGTTATGGTGAAAAAACGGACTAATCTACCTATCCCCGTCTTAAATGCGTTGCGAAAGCTCGGAAAAGATATCGGTAACGCCCGTCGTCGCCGTCGTATTACAAGCAAGCTAATTGCAGAACGCGCTTATCTTTCACGGGCGACTACAAGCAGAATTGAAAAAGGAGATCCGACAGTGTCTATGAGCGGATATGCCTCTGTGTTGTTTGTTTTGGGTATGACAGAAAGACTCAGTGACTTGGCGGATGCAGTTCATGATTTAACCGGGCGGCAGTTGGAGGAAGAAAAACTGCCACAACGGGTTCGCCTGCCAAAAAACACAGAGCGCAGAGGCGATGATGAGTAACAAAGAAGTGGTTATACATATCTCTCTTGGTGGGGAAGATATTCGTGTAGGTAAACTATGGTTTCATTCCCGTAAAGGCCGGGAAAGCGCCTCTTTCGAGTATGACAGAAAGTGGCTGGAGCATCCTGAAAAGTTCGGTCTCGAACCAGCCTTAAAACTCACTGCAGGCACATTCCACACACAAGCCGGTTTGAGCGTCTTCGGAGCGATCGGAGATTCCGCACCCGATCGTTGGGGACGTGTTCTTATGCGCCGGGCCGAAGCATCGAGGGCAAAAAGCGAAAAGCAGACGCCGCGTACTCTTTTTGAAGTAGATTACCTGCTGGGCGTGAGCGATGAAGCCCGTCAAGGTGCTTTGCGTTTCTCAACCGAGCCAAATGACACTATTTTTTTAAGCACAAAGGGTCAGTCAGTTATTCCGCCGCTTATTGATCTATCCAGGCTTTTATCAGCAGCAGAGCGTTTTATTGAAGATAACGAAAGTGCGGAAGATTTAGACCTTTTGCTGGCACCCGGCTCATCACTTGGGGGCGCTCGTCCGAAGGCGTCCGTTTACGATAAGGATGGCAGCCTGGCAATTGCGAAATTTCCGAGAAAGGACGATGAATTTAACACCGTTGTTTGGGAAGCGGTTGCGCTGACCTTGGCCAATAAGGCAGGAATAAACATACCTTGCTGGCGGCTTGAAACAATCATTGAAAACCCCGTTCTGATTATAAAGCGGTTTGACCGGAGCAATCGGGCACGCGCCCCTTTTCTGTCAGCTATGAGCATGCTTGGCGCACAGGATAATGAGCAGCATAGTTATCTTGAAATGGCCTATGCGCTGGCCCAAAACGGCGCGGCCCCGGAAGAAGATATGGCGGAGCTATTCCGCCGCATTATTTTTACCGTTATGATCTCTAACACCGATGATCACTTGCGAAATCATGGATTTGTTTATGAGCGCTATAAAGGATGGAGGCTTTCCCCTGCCTATGACATTAATCCGACGCCAGCCGAGGTCAACCCCCGCATTCTATCGACAGCTATAAATTTTGATGACCCTTCTGCTTCTTTGGCTACGGCTCTATCTGTTGCCAAAGACTTCAGGCTATCAAAAGAAGAGGCTAACAAGACGGTAAGAGAGGTTGTTCAGGCCGTGAAGCAATGGAAAAAGGTTGCTGCTGATCTTGGCCTGTCAAAATCTGAAATTAATCGTATGTCTACCGCCTTTGAACATGATGATCGTAAGAAAGCAGAGCAGATATAGTCCTTTGACACGTTTGTGAGAAATTGTGGATCCCAAAACGTCTGGTTATCATAATTGCCCTCGTGACATTATTGAGAGAGAGGTAGCATGAAATGAATGTCCTATTTGATCTCGATGGCACACTGATCGACCCCAAGGAAGGGATAACAAAATCTATACAGTATGCCCTTGAGAAAATGGGGTTAGAGATACCTCCCGCCGATTCGCTGGAGTGGTGTATCGGCCCTCCCCTGCAGGACCTATTTGGACAGATCATTGGCGAAGAAGGAGCTGCCGTAGATCGTGGGATGGAACTCTACAGGGAACGCTTCTCGGAGAAGGGGCTATACGAGAACCAGCTATATGCTGGCGTGAAGGAGATGCTTGGATCGCTGCGGTCTGGCGGGTACAGAACTTTCATTGCTACATCGAAACCTATTGTATATACCGAGAAGATAGCAGACCACCTGGCACTGTCTGCTCTGTTTGACGGGATATACGGAAGCGAGTTGGATGGAACTCGGCGCAAGAAGGCCGATTTGCTCTCGCATCTTCTCGCCCAGGAGTCAATTGATCCTTCAGATGCTCTGATGGTGGGCGACCGGGAGCACGATCTGATAGGCGCAGCGGCTAATGGGATAAAGTCTATCGGGGTGTCATACGGATACGGATCGGTGGAGGAACTTGAATGCCACAAGCCTGTCACAATCTGTGCTTCGCCGGAGGAATTAGGAGCCTACATAGCTGGCAACTACCGATAGCGAGCGAGTCATAATTATCGTCCCGGGCGCTTCATTCTGGCGAAGGGGGTGGTGAATCTAATCAAGAAGAACGGCGGCAGAAGAAGGAAAAGAAGCGAAAATCGAAAGAAATATTCTCTACCACCCCGTTTTTGTCAGGGGGGCGTGGTAGGATGAATGCATGGCAAATCAATTGACACCGAGACAATAGTCGAGCATAATACTACTAATCCAACGCGTAATCTTTTGTCGGGCATCAGTTTCTTAAGAGGATCAAATGGTTGAATTACCGGCAGATTTAGATAAGAGAATAGGTGCAGCCATAGCACATTTCTGGAAAACTCGTACTCAGCAAACAAAGAAACAAGGACGAGGCCAGAAGAAAGATCAAGGAGAGAGAAGTGCCGTTACAGGTGGAGCCCAGATGGATGGCTTTATGGATATAGTGGCGGATTTGGTATGTCGTGCAGGGATAAGAAAAGCTACAGTTTATAAGAAGAAATCACTGGAGCTCCCAGGATTTTTCAGACCAAACAAGCAATGGGATTTTCTTGTGGTTTCTGAATCGAAGGAACTATTGGCGGTAATAGAAGCCAAATCTCAAGTCGGTCCTTCTTTTGGCAATAATTTCAACAATCGAACAGAAGAAGCTATGGGAAGTGCTTTGGACTTATGGACTGCATATCGAGAGGGAGCTTTTGAGAAATCCCCAAAACCATGGATGGGGTATATTTTCTTGCTTGAAAAATGCCCTAGTTCAGAGAAACCAGTTCGCAATATCGAACCGCACTTTAAAGTGTTTCCGGAATTCCGCAATGCATCATACGCGAAAAGATATGAGTTGTTCTGTAGAAAACTGGTGCGGGAGGGATATTATTCTGCTTCAACGTTCTTAATGTCTGACAAAGAAGATGGATTGACGGGACAATATATAGAGCTAGTTGAAGATTTGAATTTCGAGCAGTTTGCGAGATCATTAATGGCTCATGTTGGAGCATATGCTAAATGACTAAAGAACAAACTGGAGATAAAACACATCATAAGTTAGTCATTGGAGATGCCAGAGATTTATCTTTCATCCCGGATGATTCAGTGCATCTGGTTTTAACATCTCCTCCTTATTGGAATCTTAAAAAATACGAAGAGCATCCTGACCAAATGGGCTACATGCAAGATTATGAAGAGTTCCTTGATTCGTTGAGAAAGGTTTGGGAACATGCTTTCAGAGTTCTCGTTGCAGGAGGACGACTTGTATGTGTCGTTGGTGATGTTTGCCTTTCAAGGAAAAACAACAACGGGCGACACGTTGTTGTTCCTTTGCATGCGGACATCTGCGTTATGTGTCGAAAAATAGGATTTGATAATTTAAATCCTATTATCTGGCATAAGATTGCAAATGCTACTTATGAAGTCAATAATGGAGGAGGCTTCCTCGGTAAACCTTACGAACCCAACGCAATCATCAAGAACGATATTGAGTTCATTCTTATGCAGCGAAAGCCTGGCGGCTATCGAAAACCAACGGACGAACAAAGAAAGCTAAGTAAACTAAACAAAGATGAATTCAGTAAATGGTTTCAGCAATTCTGGAACATCCCAGGGGCATCTACCAAAGAACATCCTGCACCATTCCCATTAGAGTTAGCTTATCGGCTAATTAGGATGTTCTCTTTTGCTGGTGATACAGTTCTTGATCCATTCGTAGGAAGTGGAACCACCATGACGGCAGCTATGCGTACAGGAAGAAACAGTATTGGTGTAGAGATCGAGAAGAAATATGCCGATATGGCTATGCAACGCATCAAAGAAGAAAATGCGGATCTTTTCACAAACTGCGAAATCGAGAGTTCCGAAGAGCAGAATTTGACTGATTCTGTAAAGGCATTACGCTAACAGTATCTATATCACCAAAGTGACGCCCGGACTGAATGTTGAGTATTCGGTCTGGGCGTTTATCTTAATCAAAGAAGGAGGATGTCATGGAAGTTAACCGCGAAGAAATAAAGAAGCTATTTCATATTAGAACTGACTTGGATTTAGGGCAACGGTTGCTTCCTCTTCAGGCAGTGTTAGATGATGACGGGAAATTCCATTAATGGATAACAATCGGCGACGGAAAACTCTTGAAGATAGATGCGGTACCATATGAGGCAGACTATTTTGGCAAGAAGCCTGAATCGGATAACGATGCATATATTGAGTTCGTTAATTTCATGTATCAAAGATGGGTTGCGAAAGACATCGCTCGAGAGCTCGAATGCATGAAGGATGATATTCATGATCTGGCATCGTGCTTATTGAAAATTGACTTGTATTATAAAGTGCGAAATGATTATTCTGTAAGTAGGTTTGTGAAGACTGAGATTGAGTATATTTTCACGGTGTGTCGCTCATTGTATGATTTCTTGCAAGTTATTGCAAAAAAGACATGGTCTCATGTGAAGTTGCAGAAGAGCGGGTTACACTACTTTGCCCTACGAAGCACTGCGTAGCAAGGCGTAGTAGTGTCACCCCCGGATGCTACACTAAAATCAGTTCTGAAAAGAAAAAAATCCGCGGTCAGCGGATAATGGGTAAATGCGTCTTCCTGCTTGACTTTAACATTTCAAGCTTGCCCTGTACCTAAACCATGCACCAGCGTTCCTTTGGAACGCGATGCACGGCAAGCTCCGGTGAATGGTACAGGGGTCTGACCCTCATCTTCCAGATAGCTTTTTTCGGACAAAGGAGATGATCTTTTCCGCGTTCTTCTTAGCCGCCGCGGCTTCAGCAACAGCTATGTCCGCGCCTTCATCGGGATAGCGCCCGGCTACGGCGTAATCCGTCAATTCGGCGGCGAGGTCCTTATAATTTCTAAAGGCGGAATCGACACCGCTGCAAAGTTCCACCAAGCGGGGCAGGTAGTGTGTCTTTTCGACATGGATGTCCGCGAAGACGAGGAAAGCCTTGAGTGATTTCTCGGCGCATTGTTGAGCGTGGAAGCAGACCACATCCGTTACCGGAGGATCAGTAGCTAGCATTACCCGCGCTGTTTTCAAGTCGTTCTCTGCTTTTTCGAGCCAGCGTTCGATGGCCGTTTGCCTGGATTTATCCATGACAAACGATCCCCCTTTCGGTGACCTCGCGGGCGATAGTATTGGCGACTACCTTTTGGGCCTCCATTTCGCGTGGCGTCAGCACAAATACGTCGAGGGAAAAATCGGGATGCTCAAACAACTTGTGTATTTCCAG
>JAUXIB010000146.1 GCA_030621225.1 candidate division FCPU426 bacterium | reverse complement strand
TACTTTGCGCCTGCAAGCTAAAGTTAACCATAAATAAAACCGGCACCAATACCACGAGAAAATATTTCCTGATCATTTTACTACCACTCCTTTCTTTTCCAGCCGATAACCCGGCGTTTCTATGACTATCAGATATATCCCGCTGGCCGCCACAGCCCCGCGGTCGTCTTTGCCGTCCCAATAGAACTCATTAATACCGGCAGGCGCTTGCTTATCCGCCACAACGCGTACCAGTTGCCCCAGGCTGTCATAAATCCTTATGCTCACGCGCTCGCGATTCTCGGATTTCATAGAGACCGTCATCATCTCGCCCAAAAATGGGTTGATGCGGTTATGCTTAATCACTACCTTATCTTTCTGCTCGGGAACAGGCGTATATGTCAGGGTAAGAACCGGCTCCCCGGGAAACCGACCGGCCACCTCTACCGCGCTGGTTTTCACGTCACCTCCGGCAGCGGCCGGCTGCGAAACGCCGGCTTTAGTTTCAGGCGCGGCCGGAACAACACCCGCCCTATGCAAGCTTTGATGAACAGGGATGTGTACTTCGCCGGCAGCGATATCAACTCCCGCAACTGCTGTTTCTGAAGGAACCGCATGCTCTGTGTGCGGGGTTAGAACCGATTGCTCGGCACGATGCTCCAGATCCAAAGGTAAAATCGCGGGGACTTCCGCTTTCCCGGCTGTTTGGAATGATTTTTCTTGGGGGAAACCCTGCTCAACTGAAATACGCGGCCGCTCATTCTCGACCATTGCCAAAGGCGCTCCGGTCGTCTGAACGTTTTTATCCGAATTTTTAGATGAAAGTTGTTTTGTGATCACAATGACGGTGAAGACTAATACAGCGGCCGAAAATCCGGACAGCGCCACCCGCCAAAATAAAGAGAGTATTCTATGCTCCCCGTTTCTTATGGCGCTCCACTCGTCCTGCGTGAGATGAGGGACAGGCATAGATTTTGTATCTTCATTCAGCTCGGTTACCCGCGAGAGCAAGAGTCGGCACCGGTGACATTGCTTGAGATGCACCTGTACTTGTTTTCTTTCAGCGGCCGGAAGCTCGCCGTGAAAGAAATCAACCAGCAGCTTTTCAAATTTACAGGACATCATTCTCTTCCTCATATAATATCTTTCTAAGGTTGTTTGTAGCCCGGTTCACCCACGTCTTAACCGTGCCTATTTTCGTATCAAGTATTTCAGCTATGTCCGAGTAGCGTAACCCCTCACGGTTTTTGAGGATAAAGGCCTGTTTTTGATTAAACGGCAGGCGGCTTATTGCCTTGCTCAACAGACTCGCCTCTTCCTTTTGCTGCGCGATTTCCAGGGGATCAGGACGGTGGTCGGGTCTTTTAAGAATAGCGTCAAAAAAAGGCAAAAACGAACGTTTTCTGACGTGCCTTTTAGCCGTATTTACCGTTATGCGATAAATCCAGGTGCGCAAAGTGGACCGCCCGGCGAATTTTCCCAGATGCCTGTGAATACGAATGAATACCTCTTGCGAGATATCCTTTGCCATTTCTCGTTCTCCCACTAAACTGTGGGCCACTCGTAAAATCATGTCCTTATACTCCTCAAATAAGCAATCAAATGCATTCGCATCGTTTTCCTTGAACCTGGCTATAAGTTCGCGTTCTTTTTTGTCCAATTTGTTTACCGGGGAACATAATGGTTCTTTTCTCTTCTTATCCATTAGACTCAATCAAATCATAAAAGGTTTCACTTGAGTGGACTTTTTTTAAGGAGGCGTTGGAGCTTTGATTCTGTCATTTTTTGCGCAACAAAGTCAATGTCTAGTTTCTCTTGGTGCCTTGGCTTATCTGCCCATCCCACCCCAGAGGTGTGACACATGGCGGCACGTAATCTCACCTCTGGGGTGTAGAATACCAACGTCGTATCGTCGTGGTTCGCCCTACGGGCACTCCACTATTAAATAAGAATCCTCGGGCTAACGCCCGCGGTATTCTTGTCCCGTGTACCGTATTCCGTTCACTGCATGGTATCCCTTCAGTGAAGCGGGGGAGCTGTGCACACGCAAAAATCCGTTCCCTCCAAAGTCCAACTGGACACCCGCCTCCGCGGGTGTGACAAGAAAAGGCAGGTGCGATAAAACGGTTGTCATTCTCGCGAAAGCGGGAATCCACGGGGTTCCCCCCCTTCACTGAATGATTACCACTGCATGCCGTATAACTCTTTACATCCCTCAAAATTTGATATATAATTTGCCCTTTCACAATCAGAAAAACAAACAGGAGGAATACAATGGCTAAAATGAATTTTGGCGGGACAGAGGAAGAGGTCATCACCAGAGACGAATATCCACTGGAAAAATGCCGGGAGATACTAAAGGACGAAACGATAACGATCATCGGCTACGGCGTGCAGGGACCGGCCCAGGCGATGAACCTGCGCGATAACGGCATCAAAGTAATCATCGGACAATGGCCCGAACATAAAGAATACTGGGAAAAGGCAGTGAAAGACGGCTGGGTAGCTGGGGAGACCCTGTTCCCGATCGAAGAGGCGGTAGAAAAAGCTACCGTCATCCAGTATCTGATTTCCGACGCCGGACAGAAAGCACAGTGGCCGGTGATCAAGGCCGGTCTAAAAAAAGGCGACGCGCTTTATTTCTCACACGGCTTCTCTATTGTCTACAAGGACCAGACCGAGATCATCCCCCCGGATGACGTAGACGTGATCCTGGTCGCGCCCAAGGGATCGGGCACCTCGGTACGCCGTAATTTTCTCGACGGTAGCGGCATCAACAGCAGTTTCGCCATACACCAGGACGCTACGGGACGCGCGCGCGAGCGCTGCATCGCCCTGGGCATCGCCATCGGCTCCGGCTTTCTCTTCGCCACCACCTTCGAAAAAGAGGTGCATAGCGATCTAACCGGAGAGCGCGGTGTGCTGATCGGCGCCCTCGGCGGCGTGATGGAAGCCCAGTATAACTGCCTGCGTAAGAACGGCCATTCGCCCAGCGAAGCCTTTAACGAAACGGTAGAGGAACTAACCCAGAGCCTGATCCGCCTGGTCGGCGAGAACGGCATGGATTACATGTATGCTAACGTCAGCGCCACCGCCCAACGCGGCGCGCTCGACTGGCACCCTAAATTCCGCGACGCAGTCGCTCCGGTCTTCGACGAGCTCTACACAAGCGTAAAAAACGGCACCGAGACCAAACGGGTACTCGAAGCGAACAGCGCCGCCGATTATCTCGAGAAGTTGCGCGTTGAGCTGGACGCTATAAAAAATTCAGAGATGTGGCAGGCGGGACAAACCGTACGCGAATTAAGACCGGAGAATCAGGGGAAGAAGTAACAATCAAAAAATTGTTGCTGGTTGCTCGTTGCTAGTCTACATCGAAATAGGCACAAGCGACGAGCAACTGCTTATCATTTAAATTCAATATACCCCAATCGCTCCGGCAAACTAAACGGCCCGTATGTCACCGACCAGGCCGAACGCGGCATCACCCACTGGCTGTAATTCATGCGCGCAAAATTCGCCTTCCATACCGCGCCCCGCTTTGGCGTACCGCCAAAAAGCTCAAAGGGCACCCCGATTTCAACGCACCAGTATCCGCCCCGCTCGGTAACCGCCCTTTCCACCTGATCATAGTGCTCTTTATTCTCCAGCCAACTGACGCCGTTCTTGGCCACCGCCAGTTGCCACAACCAGAAATCCAGTCCCTGCGGCGTCTTTTCTTGCTCCAATACGTCCCCCGGCTCTACCGTCTTTCTCGCGCCGTCTTTTTTAATTTTTAATTTTTCCTTTTGCATTTTCTCCTGCATCTTTTCATAAGCCTTCCACTCCGGCATCAGGAAGATTCGAACGCAGTTATCACGCCAAACCCGGTCCCCGTCCTCCAACGCCGGCGTTGGCACCCACCCCTGCTCAGCCTGCCGGCAACGAAAAGCAATGTATAATTTATGCTGGGTCGCGCCGAGATAGAGCTCGCTGATCTCCCGTTCCGTTCCTTCGCCGTTATTCAACTTCAACGGGCCCAGGGGCGCGATATTACCCCAGTCATCGGCTATCACCCCGTCAATTTCCGGCGGTGTTTTAAGCACAGGGACAGATATACGCGGTACGTCCAGCAACTTCGGCACCGTTTGCTGATAGTCCACCTTTTCACGGCAGGCCGCGTGCACCATCCGGTTGACAGAAGATAGTTTCCCGGCGAATTCGTTAGCCAGGCGCTGGTCGAGAAAATCCAGTTTTGCCAAATATGCCAGTTGGGAACGAGTGCGTTCCATACCCGCCAATAGGTTGTCCGTCACCTGCCGGTCGCTTAGCTTGCCCGCGCCGGCCAGTTCGCTAAGGATCTCAAACTCCGACTTCAGCAACTCGCCGACAACCGGTCGAACTTTACCTTCCTTGGTGACCCGATAACACAGCTCTCCCAGATGGCCCAGGTAGAGCCGTACCGCGCGGCCATAGTCACTGTGCGGAGTCACGGCCTGCTGCCGAAACGGTCCTCGCCGCAAGGCCTCAACTTGATCCTTTTTAAGTGTGTCCAAATCAAAAAACACCATCCCCGCGGCGCCGCTCTGCCTGAGGATCAACAACTGATCGAGCATATCGGCAGGCCTTTTATAGCGGTAATTACCCAGACCATGATAGAGCGGCAAACGCAACCCGGATATTTCCTCGTTAGCTTTCACATAACGCCGGAAAGTGTAGGCATGCTGGCTGTATTCCATCGGCACAAGATAATCCAAATCCGGCGCGTCAAGCCAGTCCCACCAATTCTGCAACGGCCAGGTAGATACGTGGCGATACATTGGATCAGGGAATACCGCGGCGCTCACCTTTAACTCGGGATAAAGGCCCTTCAAACGGCCGGCAACATAGACAACCATCTGCCGCACCTGCCTTTCGCGCCAATCGTTCCAGACAAGCCGCTCCTCTACACTGAGTTCCTCGTCTTCCCGCCCCGGGTCAAAGCCGTGCACCGCGGCAAATTTTTCCCGGCAATAATGGCAAGAGCGTTTTTCCGTCTCCGGATAGCGGATGTAATCAAAATGGAACCCGTCAAAACCGTAGTTAGCTACCAACTCCTCCGCCCGTTCGGCGACGTAACGCCGGTATTCCTGCCGGGCCGGACAAAGCCAACTAGAGAGCGGCGCTTCTCCCGCCACTACCGGCAGGCTATTGGCAAACCAATCCGGATGATCCAACTCCAGAACATTTGGGTCGTCCTGATCACGCCGATGAATGCGAAAGGTCACGTACCAGGCGTGCACCTCCAAGCCCGACTTACGGCACTGCTCCACCACCGTTCGCACCGGGTCCCAGCCGCGATATTCCAAGAATTGGTTATTGAGGGAACTGGGATAATTACGGGCCATCTGAAGGTAAATGGTGTTCAATCCCGCCCGCTTCGCTTTCTTGATCATCTTCTTGATCTGTTTACCGTTCCGCTCTCCCAGTTGGCCGGGACGGAAAGCGGTAAACCAGGCGCCGCGTTCTTCCACCGGCAACGGCTCAAAGGCCAGGGGCAGGCACTGCTCACGCCGTTCCCGACAACTCCGCAAGAGGGCATCCGCCCGCACCTGCCCGGCTTCATCCGCTAACAGCGAACCGGCCATCTCCAGATCCCGCGCCGCTGCCGCCAGGTACGCCAACGCCTTAACCCTATTTTTCTCCGGCAGCGTGAAACTCTCCCGGAAATAGTCGCGCATATCGTGCAAACGCTGCTCCTCGCGCAACAACAGCCGTGCCAGCTCATTGTTTTCATATAAAGGCAGGGACGAAAAACAAAGATCGTCCAGCTCAATTATCACCTCTGTCTTGCCCGACTGATCCGGCCGCACGGGTTTCACCGATACCTGTATGGACTCTATTTTCTTCCAGTCAAACTTCTTTTGCCGCTTTTTGCCATCCTGCCAAAAAGACCCGTGCTCAGCATAATCCTTAAGCGGGATTATCAGCCGCTGCCAGTCGGTGGTCAGCTTGCCGCGCTGCCAGAGGGGTATATAATTCGCATAGACCCGCCCCCCCTTGCGGTTGATAAAGCCGATATATATCTGTTCTCCGCCTGTTCCGCCCTTCAAACGCAGGCTGAGACAGCCACCGGCTTTGCGCCAGGCACGCAGGTCACGCCGCGGCAGGGAGATACGCGCCACGGCCCAGTTATCCGCCTCAAAAACCAGACGTAGCGCCTCGCCATCCGCGTAACCCTCGGAGGTTTCTACCCGTGAATTATCCGCCAACATCTCCACCGTCACCCCGGCGGAATACCCGCCGTTGTAGATGTAATGCTTTTTCATCTCAGGCTCACCCGCCATCACCGCAGGCAAAACCAGGAAAACTAATATTGAGCTAATGACTGAACTCTTATCCACAGATTCCTCTCTTTTGAGCTTCTGGATTGGGTCTCTTTAACGACCTATCCACAGATTGGCAAGTTTCTGTTATATTTAGCAAGGTAGAAACTCGCGAGAACACTTTTGGTGTTCGTACCACAGATTTTTTCTTAGTAATTCAAAATTACTAAAAAACTCGCTCGCGAAACACGCAAAACCATTTCCTGTTTTCGGTATCTTACATTTGGTACACTAGTATTTCGCATTGCGTATTGCATTGTTTTCGTCAAACATCTAAACGTCCAACGTCACACGTCGCTTGGCGTTCGGCGTACTTCCCCCATATCCTGAGCCCCCCCGTGTCCTGT
>JAUXIB010000042.1 GCA_030621225.1 candidate division FCPU426 bacterium | reverse complement strand
CCTCCCTTCAAGGGAGGGGATGCTCCACCAACTTCGTTGGTGGACAATAATTGGTGTGGGGCCTTCGCCCCCATCCCCCACCACCGACTAAAGTCGGTGGATTTGGATAGACATTAAATGAACTCTACCCGGCCAGCCAAGGGGGCGCGCTGCACATGAACGTTAAAAAATTCATGAAGATATCCACCCGCCAGGTCAACCAGCCCTTCCGCGTATTTCCCATCCAGCGCAATATAGAACTCCCCTTTGTCCTCATCCACAGGCTGGTAAGGCGCATTATCAATATACGGCGTTCGGATCACGCCGATCTGCTTAAACTCAAGTTTTGCAGACATACCTTTTCTCCACTTAGACCCGCATCCTAAGTTTGTCTTATACTCTGTGGATGATCTCTAACGCAGCTATGATTCCGTCGCTAGTAGCTGTAGTGATCTGCCGGTGCCTTTTATCCCAGTCATCAGCAACTGCTGTATCCACACCCATAACACTTGTTGCATCCCTCTTCAAAGACCAGCGACCCTCCGCATTCCGGGCAAGCTATTTTATAGGCCGTGTTCATCCTGTCCGACCTACTACCTCCCGACATCTTCTTCGTTTTTTCGCCCTCACCCGCCGCGTTGTCTACCGCAAATTCGCCAAGCAATATGGCTTTTAGACCCACCTGCTTCTTGACGGTCAGGTATCTCCGCAGGGCGGTGGCCATCCCATCACCCAGGCTCATTATCCGGCCATTGGCCGTCGGGATTGAGAGAGAACTGCCGATGCCCGAAAGCTGGTCTATGACCAACTCCAGCGAACCATCCGATCTGAGGAAAAGGCTAACCATACGGCAAATCGCCTCAAGGTCACTCGCGGCTACGTCGCCGCCTTTACCGAGCTGGGCGAACACCTCTAACTCGCGCTCGCTCACCGGATCAACGGTGATAGAGAGATGCATATGGCCAAAGGGCGTCCCCTGCCGTACGCGTATTGCCGATATTATCTCGGGCGTACTGTTAGGCACCACGCAGCCCTCTTCTCGCCTCGTCGCCCCGTCACCGGTTCGCCGCTTCGCATCGAGCTCCATTGGCTGGTTTTCCCTGCACCCATCGCGATATACCGTAACACCCTTAACCCGCTGGTCATAGGCCATAACGAATAGCTTTTTCACGTCCTCAACCGCGGCATCATGCCGAAAATTGATGGTCTTTGAGATACTGGAGTCGTTAAAGTGCTGAAAGGCAGCCTGCATCCTGATGTGCCATTCGGGCGCCACATCGTGCGCACAGACAAATACCCGTTTGATATCGTCCGGCACCCCCTCGATCTCTGACAGACTGCCCTTCTCCGCGACGGCCTTTACCAGCTCGTCCGAGAAGAATCCGCCTTCGGTCGCGACCTTCTTGAATGAATCGTTCACCTCCGCAAGGCGCTTGCCGTCCATCACGTTGCGGAAAAATACCAGGCTAAAAAGCGGCTCCACCCCGCTCGAACAGCCCGCGATTATACTAATCGTCCCTGTAGGGGCTACCGTTGTGGTGGCCGCGTTCCGCATCTCGCGACCGACTTTTTTCTCCCACACGCTTCCTTCCCAAAACGGGAAAGTTCCCCTTTCCTTTGCCAGCTCCTCGGACATATTGTGAGACTCGTCATTGATAAATTTCATCACCTTCTCGCCGAATTCCACCCCGCGCTCCGAATCATAAGGGATACCCAGACGATAAAGAGCATCCGCAAAACCCATGATTCCTAAGCCCACCTTCCTGTTACCGACGCACATGTCACGTATCTCATCAAGCGGATATCTGTTGATGTCTATGATGTTATCCAAAAAGCGCATACCAGCGCGCACCGTTACCCTCAGTTCATCCCAGTCAAACCCCTTGTCCTCATCTCCTTCACCCAAATCGGACGAGAAATCAACCACGAAACGCTCGAGGTTGATCGAACCTAAATTACACGCCTCATATGGAAGCAGAGGTTGCTCGCCACAAGGGTTCGTTGCCTCGATCCGCCCCAAGTGAGGCGTCGGATTCGCTTCGTTCACACGATCTATGAACACCAGACCGGGTTCCCCAGTCCTCCAGGCGCAATCAGTGATCACGTCAAAGATCTGCCCACACGTCCACATATCCTCTTTCGGCTTCTTTCCCTTCGCCTTCACCAGATCCTGCAAACGGTAATTTTCAATTTCCAGCTTACGAGGCAGATGGTATTCTTTCCCCGTACGCGGATTAGTCACTATGTGGGGTCTGTCCGGACCGGTTTTCAGACGTTCCATAAACTTGTCCGTTATCTTGATGGAAATGTTGAAGTTCGTAAACCGGGAAAGGTCTTCCTTCGAAAAAATAAACTTCAATATATCCGGGTGTTCTACATACATCATCCCCATGTTCGCTCCGCGCCGGAAAGCCCCCTGCTGTATGGCGTTCGTCGCCTCGGAAAAGACCTTCCAGAAGCTTATGGGTCCGCTGGTGCTTCCGCCGGAGGTGCTCACGAAATCCCCGGTTGGGCGCAAGGCGTCGAACGCGAAACCCGTGCCGCCGCCCGCTTTCTGGATCAACGCAGTGGCTTTTATCGAGTCGAAGATGGCCTCTATCGAGTCCTCAATGGGTAAAACGAAACACGCGCTCAGAAGACCCATCTCCCGTCCCGCGTTCATCAAGGTGGGGCTGTTCGGCATGAACTTACGTTCGACCATCATTGTATAAAACTCCCGTGCGCTCCGGCACACTTGTTCAGACGAGGCCCCGTAATTGGCCTCCGCCTCCGCGACCACGCGGGCCACTCGAAAGAACAGCTCCTTGGGACTCTCGGTCAAATCCCCATTCTCGTTTTTCTTAAGATACCGTTCCTTCAAGACAACAACAGCATTTTCAGGCAGCAACGGCTCCGGCAGTTCATCAAACAGCGTCTTCCACGCGCCATCGGTCAAATCCCCGGACATCGCCTTTGATTTTTCCTTGCTCGAAGCTACTTTATCCATACAAACCTCGTTTTGCCTTCCATCGTCAGTTGTTTGTCGATCCTCTCGTCTATTTTAATGGCCATGAAATTTTTCTCCTAAGTTTCCGCGCGAAGCGGACAACTTTTGCCTTCTAAAGTTCAATATCACACCCCGGCAACACCCCTCGTCATGCATAAGCTCTGTTTCCAA
This sequence comes from candidate division FCPU426 bacterium, assembly GCA_030621225.1. Taxonomy (GTDB): domain Bacteria; phylum Oederibacteriota; class JAUXIB01; order JAUXIB01; family JAUXIB01; genus JAUXIB01. Next base: position 12,551 of record JAUXIB010000042.1, on the reverse strand, counting down.
GGTGCTAACAAAACGGAACCGTTCTCTTTCAATCTCTCCCCTTATACCTCGTGAATCAATGTTTCGCAGGTTCCACAAAGGCTCATCCCCTTTGCAGTGTTTGGGGTAAACCGATAGAATACCACCCGCCTTTAGCGCCATGAATACCTCCCGGAATAAGAACCTCCTTCCTCTTTTATCAAAATAGTGCAAGACATCATAAAGCAACACCGCATCAAGAGCACCCTCCTTTAACCCAGTATTCAAGCCGCCCTTCGTATCTATCACCTTCAGATTGCGCAACCCATATGCCCTTGCTTTCTTAGCAAGCTTGTCCCGACTGCCCTTTTCTTTCTCCGCCGCATATACTTTCCCCTTTCCACCCACCACTTTCAAAGCCGGAATCGTATAGTGACCGTTTCCGCAACCAAAATCAAGAACATCTTGACCGTCTTTAATACCTATATTCCGCAAGAACGCCCCTCCGTCCGCCTTCAGCCATCTTCTCACATCGTTCTTCTTCATGCTCTAATCCAAATTACAAGTCCCTGTGGGACAGGAACCTGAAGAACCGCCGTTAATGGTGAAACTGAAAGTGGTTGGCACCTTTTGGACACGCTTGCTGTTGCATTTCTTACATTTTAGTTCTTCTCCTCCCGTCCCGACGCCCACGAGCATATCAAATTTCTCGCCGCAATCTTTGCATTCGTAGCTGTAAATCGGCATACAGACCCACCTCCTCTCAAGCCCCGTTCACCTATTACTGCTAATCCCCGTTGAATTCGCCCAGCTTCTTAAGTTCCCCGACGGTTTTCCTGGCAATATCTTTTTCTCTACCAAAGTGATTTATCATCTTTTTTAAACACTTTTTTCTTTCATCTTTACTGCCAAGATACTTCTCGCATTTATCCATAAAACCTTTCGTTTTCTCCACGTTAGCCTTTATCATCTCCGCCGCTTTTTCGCCGTCGTGCCTTACAGCTTCAGCGGAACACGCATCATGGCAAACGCCGCAACGAATGCAATCTTCCATATTAATCACCGCCACCTCGCCTTCCGTCACTATAGCCCCCACCGGACATCCTTCAACACACACTCCGCAACCAACGCATTTCTCCTTATCGATCCACGGCACTTTGGACCTCCTATCTATGAAACCCCGGTTACCTCAATTCCGAAAAAACTTTACAATAGCCGCCTCGCTCTGAACTCCTACAGCGGCTTTCATTACTGAGCCATTCTCAATGAAAACACAGAACGGCACGCCCATCACTCCATAGTCTTTCGCCGTCCCCCTGTTCTCCATCGCGTCCACCTTGTATACCGCACCGGGATACTGTTCCTTCGCCCGCTGAATAATAGGCTCCTGCATCTTGCATGCCGGACATGCCGAAGTATAAAAATAAAGCAGCGTCTTTTCGCCCGCCTTGACCCTTACCCGTGATGCCTTGTGCGAATCCGGGGCATCCTTCCCTTTCATTCTCCAGGCATTGAGCATCATCACCAAACGAGGTCCCAGCATAAGGCAGACGAGCACCGCGATCACTATTATAATAATTTTCACGTAAAACCCTCTCTGACCAAGCTTCTCTCAAAGGTACGTCTTTATTTTTTCCTCTATGCTGGTTTTAGGCACCACTCCAACTATCTGTTCCACCATATTTCCATCCTTAAATATCATCAAGGTGGGAATACCCCTGATATCATATTTCGCAGCAACTTCAGGGGCCTCCTCCACATTCAACTTACCAACCTTAAGCTTGCCCTTGTATTCCTCAGCGATCTCTTCTATTATCGGCGCTACCATGTTACAGGGAGCGCACCAGGGCGCCCAAAAATCCACCAACGCCGGCAGACTCGACTCAAGGATTTCCTGCTTGAAGTTCCCATCGGTTAGTTTAACCTCCATTTTGATTCCTTTTTTTAAAAATTATAATCCCAAAAAAATAAACACAAAACCTATCAGCAGCCCAACTACCAGGTTAACCAGTTTAACTAACAAGAAATCGCGCCGGGAATGAGCCAACAATGGCAACATGCCGTGGCCATCTTGTACTATGGAACTAGCTAAAAGTATGCTAAACGGTATCGCTCCCTTGGCAAACAAGGTGACAAACATCAAATGCGGCCCCGATTCCGGCACCAGCCCCACCAGGCAGGCGATCGACATGACCATTATTTGGCTCTCTTTGATCCATTCTCCCAGATCTAAATTATGGAGCAACAAATGCATCAGGAGCAAAGTCCCAAGCGTCCAGAGAAAAACACGCGGCAGGTGTTCTTTGGCTACGTGGCGCCAGAGGTGCTCCTCTAAAAAGTGGTCCGGCACGGTAGCGATAATAAAAGCACCTGTGAAGGCGGCGAAAAGGAGGGATACCCGCACCCAGTTCCAGGTCTCGGGGCCGACTACTCCAAACGTAAGCCCGAATATATATAAGCCCAACGCAATGATAAGAATGCCTCGCGGCAGTGAAATGTCACGCCAATAGCCGCCAACATTTTGAAAAGCGAAACAGTCGCAAAATTCCTCCTGGTGCAGCTCCAGACCAAGGCAATCCTGAGGCCTGCCCGACAAGCGTCCTTTGAAGATCACGTCCGTTACGGCTCCCGCGATGATCCCGATAAAAAAAAGAGTCGCCATTATTAGCAACGCCTTGCCCGGAAACATCGCCAGCATCACGAAAGCCTCGTCTCCGCTGGTGGCTATCATCGCCGCGACCAGAGCTCCCATCGAGACCACTCTATGAGAATATAACGCCACCACAGCGAAAGCGCCTAAACACCCCGGGGTAGCCCCTAACAGAGCGGCTAAAAAATAGCCGCTCCACTTATTGGCAGACAAACCCGTTTTCCACGCGCCCCGGCTGACTACGTTCAAGTACTCAACTACCAACATCATCAAGAAAACGAATCCTGAGATCATCAGACTGTGTTTCAAAACGTCAACTAGCATAGTAAGCCATGTTCCTTAATCTCTCTCAATTGTTTTCTTACCGGTTTCAGCTTCTTCTTGTGAACCCGATCAATGATCAGAACCCCGTCTAAATGATCGATCTCATGTTGGATAACGCGAGCCTTAACGCCCAGCTCACCTAGTTGGACCGGCTTTCCTCTTTTATCCAAACCTTCTACTATTATCTCCTGAGAGCGCTTAACATCAATGTTCACTCCCGGAAGACTAAGACAACCCTCTGGCATAACTTCCTTTCCCTGGCGCCAGATTATTCTCGGGTTAACCAAACCGACCAATTCGTTATCAATTTTATAAACGATAATTCTTTTCAATATTCCGAGCTGTGGCGCCGCTAATCCCACTCCCTCATATTGACGCATTATCCGAGACATTTTGCTGATAAGGGTCCTGACATCTTCATCCACCGCTTCGACCTCAACACTCTTCTTCTTCAGAATAGGATCGCCATAATATCTCATGCTTAGATCATTCATCCATCATCCCTCTACTCAACTTTTCTCGATTCGTAGATACCCACGGGCAAGCCCCCGCCTTCGCTCCAGAGAGCTACGGCTTGACAAAACGGCGAGGCAGGTGTGGCACTTTGCATTTGCCCGTGGTTATCTACCTTTTTTATACAAGCTGCGCTTGACCCGCCTACACTGAGGCTACGGCGTTGATCCTCTTGCTATATGTTATTGTGATTTTACATCCCAAAGGGGCACGGCTTGCCGTGCCCTAACTAATCGCCGCCGCCCTCGCGCCCCCATGTCTTCCTATCGGAAGACATGGGGGGCAGACGCGCGGAGAACTCAAGGCGGCGATTAGATCTTGCCTCTCCTTCTCAAAGTATCTTCTCCGCTAATCGCCGCAACCTTTTTCTTCCCTTTTTCGTAAACCGACACACAATTCATATCCGTAAAATACCCCTCTATTTTACCCATCTCATTTCTAGACACGGGTTTTACGCCGCACGGCCTCAGCGGAGTATTGAGCTGAACTTCATCCGGGCCAATCTCTCTCGCCAGCGCCGCTATTTCTTCCACATAGTCCTTGTTCTGGTCCACAAACATGATTTGCAAGGCCAGTTTACCTTGATAGTGGGCCCTGAATCGCTTGATGCCATCTATGATCACATCTAAGGATATCCCTTCCATGGGGTTGTTTATCGCCTCCAGAGACCCCGGGGAGCAAGCATCCAGCTTGGCCACCACGAAGTCCGCCAAAGATAAATCCTCCTGCACATCTGCTCTATTAATTATTGATGAGTTGGTTATGACCGCTGTCTTTTCTTTTCTTATCGTTTTCAGGGCCTTGATCATCTCTCCCAGATTTTCAGCCAGGGTAGGCTCGCCCCTGCCCGAAAACGTTATGTAATCGATCTTAACCGGCGGTAAAGAACTTATCTCTTCTACGATCCACTCCGCAGGCACATATATCTTTCTTTCCTTCAGGAACCTTCCAGCCCCACCGAGCTGGCAATATACGCAATCAAAGGTGCATATCTTATCCTTTTGAGATATCGGATCTACCCCCAGAGAACTTCCCAGCCGCCAAGAGGAGACAGGACCGTATATGTATTTCAGATTTCTTTTTTCAACAACCGCCATATGGACTCACCCTTTCAGAACGATCGCTTCGTTCGGACATTCCTCAACACAGGTGCCGCAACCATTACATTTTACCGCGTCAATTTTAGCTATCTCTTCGATTTCAATCGCTTCTCGCGCGCAAGAGTATACACAGACCCCGCACCCATTGCATTTCTCCCCGTCAACCACAGCTATCGCAGATGATATCCCATCAGATATCTGGCTTCCTTGGCCCATACCCCCGCCTAACCCACCGCCCCCTCTTCCCGCGCCCCGGCCTCCACCCCGCAGCGGGCCTGTTCCGTCTCCTCCTGGCATGTCAATCCTCCTTTCCTTTTTTCAATAATTCTTTGATCTGGTTATTTTCGTTCAATATAAGCACTATTGGTGTAAAAGCCTTAACTTCTTCTAAACTAAGCAGAACATAGGCAATTACCAAAATACGCTCACCTATTCTAAAATGGTGCGCGGCCGCGCCGTTTATCACCAGCTTACCACTGCCTGCTTTCTCCGGTATGATGTAGGTTTCCAGGCGTTGACCTCTCTCCAAATTAAGCACCTGCACTCTTTCATAGGGCAACATACCGGATTGGCGCAAAAGGTCGCTGTCTATCCCTATGCTGCCGGTGTAATCTATATTCGCTTCTGTAACCTTTCCACCGTGAAGTTTAGCTTTCATTAATTGGACGAACATCGTAATTCTCCTCAATAATAAAACTACCCGAATGGGAAAAACCCCTTAGCCATTCCCAGGCCCAGAAACATAATTACAATAATTGCCGAGTAACTTAAAGCCTCGCTGATCCAACGCGTTTTTTTTATATCCTTTTCAAATCTTCCCAATAATCCAGCCCTTGAACGCGTTGCGACTACACCAACCAATAAAAGCAACAAATACATACCGCAGGAAATACCCAAAACAGAGGTCACTCCTATCCAGGCGATACCCGCCGATATGGTTATCAGCATTATCATCAGAGCGATCGGGCAGGGAACAATACCCGCTAAGACCCCCACCACCCATAATCGCCTGTTGACGTCAACATCTTCCCTGATACTACTAAGCTCTTTACCTCTCAATTTTGAAATTAAAAACCAAAGGCCGACTATAAATATCAATATCCCGCTGACAAAACTGAAATATCCCTGCACTTTGATACGAGCGATCCCTTTCAGGGAAAAAAGAATTGTACTGAACAATATAGCCAATACGATCGCTGTGCCGGTGTGAACAAAAGAAATGATAAAAGAAAGCTTGGAAACCGCTTGGTCGGTATCCTTGTGTTTCAAGAAGTACGCCGTCACCAGGGCCTTGCCATGGCCGGGACCGGCTGAATGCAAAACCCCGAACCCAATAGAAAGCACAAATAATAATAAATATTTTGCAAGGCTGAATTCCGTTTTTAGCGAACGAATGTTCCTGTTCAAAGCAGCGCTGCCCGCCCGTTGCCAACCCGTGAACTTATCAAAGACGGATGTTTCCTTTAAGTCTTTGTTCTCAAAGGAGTGACCCGCGCCCACAGGCAACAAACAACAGCATAAAGTCAGCAAAACCAAGCCCGTTTGTTTTCTCACAAAACCATCTCTTCCCATCACTATTTGCTCTCAATATTAAAACTCATAACACAACCATAATATTTATAACGTTCTACACTCATCTCGTTGGTTACTATATCACCGCCCTTTATCTTTAACATTCCCTGTTTAATGCTGAAAGCCGTATAAATCGTTTCGTCGTCAAATACAACCTTGATCGACTTGCCCGCGCTAACGGCAACATTCAACAAAACGAAAAAGTCGTAAGTTACTATTTGCGTTGCCGGGGCTATTTTTGCGTTAAAATTGACCGGCGCCGGGACAGCGTGGGGTTTGCCATCAATCATTATCTTCATAAAGTAATCATAATCCTTTATTCCGCTGAAATATTCTTCCTCTACAATTGCCAATTCCCCGGAATTAAATTCGTCATCCAGGTTTTTATCACAATCCATTACAACCTGTTGGCTCCACATCTCGTCCCAGACCCAGGAAATTCGCATTCCCTTCAGCATATCCCTTTCAAAAACAAAGGTTACATATGAGTCAATAAAAATATGCGGGTGCGCAAACAGGCGAAAAGAAAAAATAAATAAAAAACAAACCAATAATATTAGCTGTTTCATTTTCTATAGAACAACCTCAATGGTCGCAGATATTATCGCCCGTTTCCAATTTACCCTCCAGGTAGTTCCGCACCAGGTCATCCAGCCCATTTTCCTGGGAGGCGCCAAAAATAACCTTGATGCCATTCTCGGTGAAAAGGTCTTGCGCGCGTCGGCCCATACCGCCGGCGATGATAACGCCGGCCCCCTGTTCCTTGAGCCAGCGGGGCAGCAGCCCCGGTTCGTGCGGCGGCGGCGCGAGCAGTTCCTGCTGTTTGACCTCTCCGTTCTCAACTTCAATAATGGCGAATTTCTCACAATGCCCGAAATGTTCCGACAGTTTTCCGTCGTTAACCGGTACAGCGATCTTCATTTTTTTCTCCTTGTTTCTTTGCCCCCGCGTTTCGCTCTGCTTATTATTTTTTTCTTTTTTTACGTCCCGCTTTGGAGTTTCCTCTTCAATAATACGCGAAACTATTTCCCCAAACGACTTTGCCGCCTCTGAATAACCGCAAAGATAGGCCTTGCCCTGATCAGAGTTGGCGACCACCTCCGCGTCCAAGGGTATTGCCCCTAGAAATCGAACGTCCATACTCTCCGCGGTCTCCTTGCCACCGCCAACCTTAAAAACCTCCGTAGCCTTGCCGCAATGAGGGCAGGTAAAACCACTCATATTCTCAATGATGCCTACGACCGGCATCTCCACTTGTTTGCAAAACGTGATCGAACGCCGGATATCGATCACAGCCAGTTGCTGGGGAGTAGTGACTATGATCGCTTTTGCTCCGTTTACAGTTTGCGCCACCGTAAGCGGCTCATCTCCCGTGCCTGGAGGCGCATCGATAACCAGATAATCAAGTTCCCCCCATTTCACGTCGGCGATAAACTGACGAATAGCCCCGATCTTCCGCGGACCACGCCAGATGATGGCGACGTCTTTTTCCGCGGTAAGTCCCGCCATTGACACTACCTTCACACCCACCGGCCCGGTAATCGGGAAAATATATTGATCGTCATGTGTCAGCAGTTGCCCTTCTAATCCCAGCAGTTTGAAGATGCTCGGGCCATGCAGGTCCACATCCATCAAACCGACCCGATAACCCTGCATAGCCAAAGCCTCAGCCAGGTTGGCGGCAACCGTACTCTTACCCACACCTCCCTTGCCGCTCATTACGATCAACTTGTTTTCTATGTGACTTAAAGTCTCGGCTATAGCTTGTTCCTGCTCTTGGCGCTCTTGCTGCTTAGACCAGGTTTTATCCTCAGGCATTGTTCCTTCCCTTCATTGTTTATCCCCGATGAGATCTTTCACTTTCGGCCACATCTGCTTCACCTTATTTCCTACTCCACTATCCTCGTAAACCACCAACGGCTTACCGGCAACCATAGCTCTGGTCACTATCGGATCATAAGGCAGATGCCCCACAACACTCACGCCTTTGGTTTTACAAAACTTTTCAATCCTTTTCGTGTTGTCCAAATTTATGTCATATTTGTTAATACAAACCGCGCTCTTTATACCGAAATGCCCCGTCAGTTCAAGCACGCGCTTCAGATCGTGCTCGCCGGACAACGTAGGCTCAACCACGATCAAAGCCATATCGGTGCCGGATAACGAGGCGATCACCGGGCAGCCAACTCCCGGGGAACCGTCCGATAGAATAAGGTCTACCTTTTTTTGCTTAGCCAACTCCATCGCCTTCTGCCGCAACAAGCTAACCAAACGACCTGAATTGGGCTCGCCGGGCTTCAAACGCGCATGGAAGAAATCGCCATAGTCCGTTTGCGAATAAAATATCTCTCCCGCCTCATTCTCGCGAAAATCGATCGCCCCCTGCGGGCATACCAGTTGGCACACGCCGCATCCTTCACAGGCCAATTCGTCCACCTTGAAATCGTTTATCGCGGAAAAACGGCACCGCTCAACGCACTTGCCGCACTGATTACATTTATCAGGGTCTATGAAAGCTCTCGGCATACCAGAGAAAACCTCTTTCTTGATATCCCGCGGGCTTAAAAGCAAATGCAGATCAGCGGCATCAACATCGCAATCACATGTTATTTTGTTTTCGGCAAGCGCAGCGAAAGAAGCAGCAAGAGTGGTCTTGCCGGTGCCGCCTTTGCCGCTGATTATCACTAATTGTTTCATATAGCTCTTCCCCGCATTCAACGGCGCAGGCATCGCCGATTGACAATCCGCGTAATCCACCTGACCTAATCCGCGTTTTTCCTCGTTGCCCGGTATGCCAGACAAAACGGACATACTTTGGCCAGCTTACCATGAATAAACTTTGCCCAACCTGACCCTGGTTTTATCCGAGCGACGATACACAGGGGACAAATAGCACAAACAAGGGCCAAGGGATAAAGAAAGAAGTTTTTCATGGTTCAATCCTCATAAATATGCCGAATGCTCATATACCCAAGTCTGATCCCTTCGCTGCTAACTTTTCTTTCTCTTTGCGCTCTTTGACGCCCGGCTTCATCACCAGAATCCCACCGTCCTCCTGCCATTCCAAGTCGTAGCGCTCCAAGGGCCGGGGCGGCGGCCCTTTGGTCACGTTGCCGTCCAAATCGAAATACCCCTCGTGGCAGGCGCAATATATGCACTTTTTCTCAGGGCGGTATTGCACGGTACACTCGAAGTGGGTGCAGGTAGCGTTGAAAGCCCTAAGCTCTCCGACGGGCGTGCGAAACATCAACCCCGGACGGTTACCGTAACGGAAAATCGCTCCCTGATTCGGCTTCAGTTGCGGCACTTTTTCCGGAGGCAAAAGCACCTCGTCCGGTTCAGGACCGATCACCCCCGGAAAACAAAAACGCGTTAACGGCGTCAATACCGCACCGAAAAAAGCCAGCAAACCGCCGCCAAATGTTGAGTTTAAAAACTTGCGTCTTGAGTGCAGAGATTCGAATATTTTCATCTCGGGTTAATTCGCGCTTCCGGTTTAATACTCCTCGTCACAGCCACGGCCAGGTCTTCAAACAGCTTCCTGTATTGAGGCAACTCTTCGACGATCAACCCGCCCCTAGAATATACCTCCGCTATCTTGCGATCGTAAGGGATCTCAGCCAGGACATCTACATTCTCGCGCCGGCAATACTCCTTCACCTTCTCGTCGCCGATATCCGCCTGGTTTATCACCACACCGTAAGGTATCTTCATACCACGAACCATCTCCACGGCCAGGCTAAGGTCGTGCAAACCAAACGGGGTCGGTTCGGTGACCATCATGCAATAGTCCGCGCCGCGCAGCGACTCTATCACCGGACAAGATGTACCAGGCGGACAATCCAGAATAGCTGTGCGCCCGGGAGATATATAAGATTTCTCCTGCTTGATTATCGGCACCGCCGTCGGCTGGCCGATCTCTAAACGACCCTGGACAAAATCCATCCCCTTCGCTTTGCCGCGTTCCACCGTACCTATCTTCACCGCTTTTTCTGAGATAGCTCCTCGCGGACAGACTATGGCGCAACCACCGCAGGAGTGGCAAAGATGAGGAAGAAACAGCATCTTTTTGCCCATGACCGCCAAAGCGTTATGCTGGCAAAATTCGGCGCACTTGCCGCAATAATCGCAAAGGGATTCATCAATGACCGGATTTTGCTTTTCTACGTCTTCCCGCGCGGTTATTTTCGGATTAAGGAAAAGATGCGCGTTCGGTTCTTCCGCGTCACAATCGATAAAAACGACGTCCCGCATGACCAGCGCCAGGTTCGTGGCCACAGTGGTCTTGCCAGTGCCGCCCTTACCGCTGGCGATCGCTATTATTTTGTTATCATCACTCATAACAGGTCTCAAAGGCTGATTTCCTGACCCACTGCAACCTTGATAAAATTATTACCGTATGCCTTTTGGAATTCCGATTGCGCGTCAACCCCACTGCAATGAAGGGGGGCTACCTGCTTGAGCCCCAGTTCCTTCAGGCGCTTTACAGTTCCCTTGATCACCTGTTTGCTACTATCTTTAAGGTGAAATCCACCCATAGCCATCAACAGGGACTCAGCCGGGAATTTAAGCTTCGCCCTGTTGATCAGCTTCACGATCCCCGGGTGAGCACACCCCGCGATCAGAACTATCCCCCTGCTTGTCTTGATAACCAACGCTTGCTCCGCGAGGGGTTTATCTTTATATCGCGTACAAAACTCACCGCTAGTGAAGATCCCCGGCGCTATCCTGGCAAAGTCTTTGACCTCAACAATATCACTACCGTTCTTTAGAACTTTCTTCTTGAAGGCACCACCGGAATTGTGACAAACATATACCCTGGCCTTAGGAGCTTTATTCAGCAGGGGCCACAGGCCGCCGATATGATCCCAGTGATCATGCGAGATGACTACTGTCTCGATCCCGGAGATATTTACTCCAGCCCTTTTTAGATTCTTCAACAAACCCGTAGCGCTGCCGCCGGTATCAAACAAAACACGTCCATCTACCAGGCAAGAAAAACCCCAGCCTGTGAGATATCCTTCAAATGCTTTTTCTTCGTCGTAAAGTATTTTTATAACCAATAGCTTCTCCTCACGCCCGCGTCATCGGATTGCCGCAGTTTGGACATTGCTTGTTCATACACGGCACCCCCTGCTGGTGCGGCGCTTTGGTGCCGCACTTCGGGCACACACATTCCCCGCCCGGACCCAAGCCTTGTCCTCCCCTTCGACCCTGCCTCTGCCCCCCGCCGCCACGACCAGTTCCCGAACCCTGGCCCGTGGGTCCCGTTCCGTCTCCTCCCGGCATCTCAGCCTCCTTTCATTTTTTCGCAACGACAAACTACTGTTTCGGTCCCATGCCAAAATGAGGTTTGACACTGGCTTCGTCAACGGATTTATATCCTCCGGCGAGGTACTTTTCGACCGCCTCGTGCACCTTTCCACTTACACCAACCACCACCTTGACCCCAGCCGCTTGCAGGGTACTGAAAGCGTTCGGACCGGCATTGCCTGTAAGCACTACCTCGGCGCCATTGCCCTGCACTAGTTGCGCGGCGGCAACACCCGCCCCGCCGGACTGGGTAGCCGCCTCGTTAGATACTGCTTGATACTGCTTACTTTCCACATCATAAATAAGAAAATACGCACATCGTCCAAGACGAGGATCCACCTCGTCATCGGGTGTGTCACCAACCGCAGTTATCGCGATCTTCATAAACGCCTCCTTTTTGCTTGCTGATTAATATGACCTATTTTGCTTTTCTTCTCGCACCAACTCTCGCGGAACTCAAAAACTAACGGTCCTGTCACTATCTTGGATTATCCTGTATAGATCTTCCATCGTTGACAAAGGACACGTTTCAGATCCAGCTTGTTGCCTCATCTTAAGACAACCACCGCAAGCTAAAACCTTCCCGCCTCCATCAATGAAATCCTTTAGCTGCTCCGTCACCTTAAACTTCTCACTGTCAATAGACTCGCACTCTACCCCCTTTCCTAATAAAAACACCTTAACTTCGTCACCTTTTTTCAAAGCAAAATTGCTGAAACGGAAGGCGTTCCAGACAGACTCTGAGTCGTTAGAGTAAATACAAACTCCTAGTTTCACGACCTTTATCCTTTTCCCTTAACCCCTAATACGATTTGTTTTTCCACCAGGCGATCCTGTTCTTCTGCCTTACTCATTCGCCAGTAAAATCATATCTCCCTCCTGGCAACCCACCTCCCGCGCTACCATTTGGCACTTGGCCCGGAAGAGAAAGAATATGTTTCCTTTCACGCCGCTCAAGGACTCATAGTTGCCCTGGCCTTTGCTGATGATAAGCTCGGCCTCTCGGAAATGCCTCTGAAACGCCCTCGAACAGCGTTCCGGTATCGTTCCCGGCAAATCTGAGCCGTTGTCAATTACCCGAGCGCATTTATTCAAACCACAGGATACAGCGTCCTCCAGCA
>JAUXIB010000260.1 GCA_030621225.1 candidate division FCPU426 bacterium | reverse complement strand
AAAGAGGGGGTGCACTATGAATAAGACGGATATTTTTTTAGTTCTACTAGTGATGGTTATCGCGGCGCTGACGTTCCTGTTCTAACCAAAGCAATTACTCCACTCCATTCCGAACCGAACCTCCCCGCTAATTCTCCAGCTTAATCCGCCGGCGCAAATAACCCGGATTCGCCTTGCCGATGAAATCGGTAAGCTGGTGGTAGCCGCGTTCCTTCATATAGTCCTTGATCCCATCGATAACACGCAGCGGTGATCGCGGATCACTCATTAGCGCCGTGCCTACCTGGATTGCTGCCGCGCCGGCCAGCATAAATTCAACAGCGTCCTGGCCGGTACTGATACCGCCAATACCGATTACCGGAATGTCCACCGCCGCCGCCACCTCGTACACCTGGTGCAAGGCCAGCGGCTTGATCGCCGGACCGGACAACCCGCCCCGCACATTAGCCAAAGCAGGCCGTTCCGTGGCCAGGTTAATAGCCATGCCTAAAAAAGTATTAGTCAGCGAAACCGCCGCGCAGCCTGCTGACTGAGCAGCCAAAGCTACTTTTACGTAAGAAGAAGTGTTCGGCGTCAGCTTAGCAATCACCGGCTTACGCGTCGCCTTTACCACTTTGGTCAACAACTCCCCGGCCGCTTTCGGCTTGAGGCCAAAGGAGATGCCCCCGGCCGCCACATTGGGGCAGGATATATTCACCTCCAACGCGGCCACTTCGCGCGCGAAATTAAGCCGCCGCGCCATCTCCACATATTCTTCTTCCGTTTCACCGGCGACATTGACCACCAGCTTACATCCTTTGAGCTTGAGCCCCGGCAACACATGGCGCATGAAGACATCAAGTCCCGGATTCTGCAAACCGATCGCGTTCAATACACCGCTGGCCGTCTCCCAGATACGCGGCGTTGGGTTACCCACACGCGGCTTGAGCGTAGTCCCCTTGCTGACAAAACCGCCCAGCTTATTCAGCGGCACCAGTTCCGCGTACTCGTTACCATAACCAAAGGTACCGGAAGCGATCAGCAATGGGTTGCGCAATTGCATAAAGCCCAAGTCACAATTGAGATCGGGACGTAGTTTCCTATTTGAGGTCGTGACTTTTCTCTTCGCCATTGTCCTGTACCGGCCTTCCTGTCGTCTAGCGTAAGCCTCGCTGCATGCTGGATGCCACACGCTATACGCTGTACGCTGTACGCTATACTACAAAACCATCTCGTCCGCATTAAAGACTGGTCCATCCTTACATACCATTCTATATCCCCCATCCGCGCTTTTCACCGCGCAGCTCAGACAGGCCCCCATACCGCATCCCATACGTTCCTCCAGCGACACCTGCAATTTCAGCCCCTGCGCAACAGCCAACTTCTGCACCGCCTTGAGCATCGGCACGGGGCCGCAAGCGTAAATACACGGGTTGCCGCCGTTCTTAATCAACTGCTTGCTCAAGATGTCGGTCACCACACCCTTGCCGCCCAGACTGCCGTCATCCGTGCACAATACTATCTTGGCCGGCAGTTTTTCTATCTCAGACCTGATATGTATCTCCGCAGCACACTTGGCGCCGTAATAAAAGGATACCTTGTGCTTCGAGCAAAGCTTTTCGGCTAACATGAAAATAGGACCCAGCCCCGTTCCCCCGGCGACCAGTACCGCTTCGCCTCCCTTGACCGGCGCCCGAAATCCACGACCCAGCGGTCCCAAAACGCTTATATCCTGTGCCGGCGCCAGACCAGCGAGGTGGCGCGTCCCTGCCCCGCAAAGCTTATACAGCACCTCGATCAGCCAGCCGCTCTTTCTCTTCTTTATGCGTAAAGGGCTCATCGGCCGGCGCAGGACAAGATCGGGACGACCGGGTATTTCCATCTGCAGGAACTGTCCCGCCTTGAAATCTTTGCCCAATTTTTCTGTAGCTATACCGATCAGACCGTATTCCGGGCTGAAAAGTTCATTGCTAACTATTTTCGCGTCTTCGATAATCATATTATATACCACGATAACACAACGTTCTTTTTAAAACACCAACACCGTACCGTAGCAACTCGCCCTACGGGCACTCCAATATTAAATAAAATATGGCCGAAGCTATTTCACCACGACGACACGACGTTTTTTCTTTCAAACACCAACGCCGTACCGTAGCAACTCGCCCTACGGGCACTCCAATATTAAATAAAATATGGCCGAAGCTTTTTCACCACGATGACACGACGTTCTTGTTTGTCATTTCCGCGGACCAGCGGGAATCCAATACCGTCTGGACACCCGCATTTCACCTCTGGGGTGGAACGCACGAGCTACGAACTACTAGCTACGAACTGCGAGTAAGCTGTGTTGAATCAGCGGAGAAGTTTCTTTTTGAACTTAAGCAGGCGTTTTTTCAGGGAGGTCTTGGTGGGTTTTTTGACAGGCGCTTTTTTCTTCGCGGTCTGCTTAGCTTTTTTTATGGTTTTTTTGGCGGTCGTTCGTTTGGCGGATTTTTTTGTCGCTTTAGCTTTAGGTTTTGCTGTACGAGCTTTCTTTTTAGTGGCCGGCGCTTTTTTCTTTCCGGTGGCGCGCGCAGGTGATTTCTTTTTCGCAGCGGTCTTTTTTGTTAGCGCTTTGTTCAGATAGTTCGGCATACCGGTACGGGCGCAGTAGGTTGGACGTATCCGTGGCGACATACAGCCGTTACAGGAGATGCAATC